>NZ_CBDTNW010000134.1:0-25801 GCF_965361815.1 Rubneribacter sp. | reverse complement strand
ACGTGCGCGGCTCGCCCGCCTGCGCTCCCTCGTCACACGCAAGCATCTGCTCAACCGCCACGATGACCTGCTGCGCCATGCTGCGGTGCTGCGATGCCGCATACTCTTTCAGCTCGTCGTACAGCTCGTCGGGAAATTCCCGCACCTGCAAAGCCGGCATGCCGCCTCCTTCCACCCAAATCTTTGATTATGCATTATACATGATTTTTGCATGTTCTCAAAGGCAAAAGGAGAGGATGCGTGCAGTCGTCAGCATGCGGGCGCCCCGCGCAGGAAGCGCACAAGGTCGCAAAGAGAGCTGAAACAGCGAACGCGCATTGGCGCGCGGCGCGGCTGGATGCTTGGCGCAAAAAACCGCGACCGCCGACGCCCGTACACGGCCACCATCCGAAAACCCCGCTTCGCATACATGCGATTTAGCGAGGCAAGCTCGCTGTTGAGCTCGACAAACATAAACGTCCCCGTTTCAGTATGCAGCAAAATAACGTGTTTATGAGTACGGTACTCGTAAGCACGTTATTTTGCCAAAAGATGCTTTTTTGCGCGCCGGGCGCGGGCGGCGCACACGAAAACGACCCCGCGTAGAGGTCGCGGGGTCATTGGAGGGGACAGTAGCCTCCGACGAGCGGAGGGCACCGAAGTGCGCCAGGGACGCCAGAGCATCGGCACCTCGAACGCGGCGCCAGGGACGCCTATACGTCAGGGCGCGACGCCATCGCCCCTGCGCCTTAAAAATATGTTGTTAACACATGAACGCATGCCAAAGCGAATACTGCGCCAGTTCGAACGCGTTTTTTACAATCCGCAACACCGCAACGCAGTTCCGGGGGAGCGGCGCGTCGGCGCTGCGACGCGCTCTGGCTTTGATTTTTACCTACGCAATCGTCATCAGAGAATCCGCAAGCACGCCGCGAACGTACGCGCTCGTCGTTTTCCCTTCGCTCTTCGCCTCGGCCTCGATGACCCTTTTCATCGGAGCGGGGAGCTTAACGGAAAGCGTCACCAAATCGGATGTCGCCGGAAGCCGCCCCTCAACGACTTCACCAACATTCTCCCATCCGCTCGGCCACTCGTCGCGCTCCAACGCGTCCTCCCAACCGGCAATCATTTCGTCGGTGACAACAACACCGTTCTCGGCGGTAATCCCGTTCGGCATTTCTACCTCCATCCCAGTTCACGCTTGAACTTCTTCGTCGGTGGCACGAAAGCGTGAAACACGCACCACACACCATCAATATCCAAAAACCCAATCAGCTCAGCAAACCTGCCGTCTGGCAACGCTCCGACAGAAATCCAAAGCGGCGGATCATCCGTGCCGTGCCGCTGACGGCACCTTATGGGATTCTCCCAGGCATACGCCACTTCTTCCTTGGTAAGCCCGTGTTTCAGAGCGTTCCCGTGAACCCTTACCATCCTCGCCCCTTTCTGTCATACTTAAAAGTATACCATATGGTAGTACCTTCTTTCACGTTAAGCTCGCACGCAAATCAAACAACCCTCTGGCAACCCGCCAAGCGCGAAATGCCAAGCGAAATTGAAAGGTATAGCTGTCATTTCGTTGATTTGAAGTAGGATTGCAAGGTATAACTTGCAACTGAACGGCTGGAGAAACAATGGTAACGTCCGAGTCCATTCGAATGCGAACGCGTTCCGCTCCCGCACTAGGCGGCACACATCTTCTCCGAGATTTCTTCCACAACCAACTTCGCAGTTAGGGGGGTATTCGGGGAAAAATTGACGCGAATACCCCTTAACTCTGCGATTTTCAGGGGGATTAAAAGAACCGTTGCGCACAACTTGTGTCGTTACAGGAAACGCGCGGGTTCACCCAGGGGTCGCTTGCCAAAGCAAGCGGCTTGCACCGCACCCACGTAAGCGGCATCGGGCAGGGGCGCACCAACGCGTCCATCAACAACATGGAGAAAATAGCGCGTGCGCTCGACATCGGCCCTTTACCGCTGTTCGTGGACGGCGAGCCGTGCCAAACGGCGGGCAAGCAGCAGAAAATAGCATGTTTCGAATGGTCACTTAGTTGGAATAGGAGCGAATTCGTGCCACCAGCACCACGGCCGTCCTACTCCTCGCCGATGTCGAAAACTTCTTCGATGCGCGCAGGGGCCGTCCCGCCGCCAACCGCCTCGCCGCCGAAGCGCGCGAGCAGGGCGCGCACGGCCGCCAGATCAACCAACCGCTCGGCATGCGTGCGCATGTTGCGCGCCTTCACCTGGCCAGACGCCAGCTCGTCGGGCCCGAGCACGGCAACCACCGCCGCCCCCAGCTTGTCCGCAAGCTTGAACTGGCTCTTCAGGCTGCGATGCTGGTGGTCCATCTCGGAGGCCAGGCCCGCGTCGCGAAACGCCTGCACGAGCGAGAACGCCTCGGACCGCACGGAGTCGTCCACGCACGCCACGAACAAATCGCACCGACGCGCCGGCGGGAACGCGTGCCCCGCAGCCTGCAGCGCCAGCACGCAGCGCTCGTAGCCGAGCGCCCAGCCGAACCCCGGGGTGGGCCGGCCGCCCACCTCCTCCATCAGCTTGTCGTAGCGTCCGCCGCCGCCGATGGCGTTCTGGCTGCCCATGCCCTCGGTCACCTGCACCTCGAACACGGTGCGCGTGTAGTAGTCCAGCCCGCGCACGAGCGTAGGATCCTCCACGTAGGAGACGCCCGCGCCGTCCAGGTACCCCTTCACCGCCCCGTAGTGCTCGCAGCATTCGTCGCACAGATGGTCGGTGATCTTCGGCGCGCCCTCCATGACGGCGGCGCAACCGGGGTTTTTGCAGTCGAACGCGCGCAGCGGGTTGATCTCGGCGCGGCGGTTGCACTCGTCGCAAAGCTCGCTTGCGCGCTCGGCCATATAGGCGCGCACGGCCTCGCGGTAGGCCGGACGGCACTTCTCGCAGCCCATCGAGTTCACCAGCAGGCGCGTGGCCTGCGAAGGGATGCCGATGGCAGCGTAGAAGCGCATGAGCATGATGATGCCCTCGGCGTCCACGCTGGGTTCCTCCGCGCCCAAACACTCGATGCCCACCTGGTTGAATTGGCGTTGGCGGCCCTTCTGCGGGCGCTCGGCGCGAAACATGGGGCCGGCGTACATGAGCTTGGCGGGCGCGGCCCCCTGCGGCACCAGGTCGTGCTGAGCCACGGCGCGCACGACGCCGGCCGTGCCCTCGGGGCGCAGGCTCAGGCGGCTTTTCGCCTTCACGGTTCCGCCGTCAAGAAGCGTGGCCAGGTTCTGGCCGGATATGGCCGTGAACATCTCCTTCGACACCACGTCGGTGGCCTCGCCGATGCCCCGCACGAACAGCTCGGTCTGCTCGAACAGCGGCGTTTCGATGGGCGCGTAGCCGTAGCGGCCGAACACGTCCGCAGCCGTCGCCTTGAAATGCGCCCAGAACTTCGCCTCGTCGGGCAAGAGGTCGCGCGTTCCTTCGGGAGCTTGGATGGCCATGATGCAGTCCTTCGTGTCGTGGAGCCTATGGGATCAGGTTATTGTAGCGCAGATCGCGCGGCGGGCGGCGAAAAGAGCCTTCACCGGCCATCACCCACGCCCAGGTCGCACGAAACCGAGTCCCCGAAGTCAAGCGGGGCGACGCTGCCTACCCGTCCAGCGAGCGAAGCACGTTCGCCAGGGCGTCGTCGGGCCGGTAATGGAGCCGGATGCTCAGCAGGTTGTGCGCGACGGGGAACAGGTTCGCGTCCGTTGCCGCGGCGGCCGCCTCGTCAAACGCGTCCAACACCTCGGACGTCGGCGCCACGGGCACGCCCGCGCGCGCAAGCTCCTCGTCCACCTGCTCGCGCGGCACCAGCTGCGCGCCCGTCTCGTCCACAAGCTCGCGCAGCTCGGCCGCAGCCTGCACGGCCGCCACGGAAGAGGAGGCCATCGACTTGAGGTAGCACGCCGCCCCGGCTTGCGCCCGGCCCGCCTTCCACAGCACATAGGCAAGCTGGTAGTAGGCCATGGCGATGTCGCTTGGCCGCACGGCCACCCGCAGCCCCTCCTGCAAGACGCGCGCCGCGTTGTCCATGTCCCCCACCAGCATGTAGACGCGCCCCAGCTGGCGATACCCCGCCAAGGTGGCCGGCGCCAGCTCCACAGCGCGCTGGCCGTAGCGGATGGCCTCGTCGGTGCGGTCGAACGACCGCTCCAGCAGGCGCACGATCTCGAGGTGGCACAGGTAGAACGAGTCGGGGACCAGCTCAACGCGTTTGCCCGCGTCGGCAGCGGCGCGCTCCGGGCACCCAGCGCCCGCCCGCGCGCGGTTGTACAGCACGCGCGAACTGTAGGAATCGAACGCGCGAAACACCGTCTGCGCGCCGTCCACGAACCCGTCGAGGGCCGACGCCTCCCTCACGCCGTCGATCAGGGCGGCCACCGCCGCGCTCGGGTCCTGCTCGACAAGGGACTTCGCACGGCCGAGCGCCACCAGGCAGCGGTCCTCCCCCAAATAGCGGCTGACCACCGCGTTCTGATCGCCCATGTCCACGTCGCCCTCGGCCAGCGCGGCCATCAGGCGCGTGCAGGACGAGAAGGCGCGGTCATCGCCTGCGCTCGACGCCTGCTCCTGGGCGGAACGGACGATCCTGATGGCCTCGGCGGCGCTGTCCGCGCCCGCGATGAGGTCCGCCAGGCTCTCGGCCATGCGACGACGCGCCGCGTCGAAGCTGATCCTCACCCCTCGGCTGTCGTCGGAGCCCAGCGCAAGGCGCGCGCGGTCGGCAAGCAGCATCTCGCGCGTCTCCGGCAGCTCCTTGCGCAGCGTCGCCGTGGGCAGCGCGTCCACGTAGGCGAACGCGTCGGCCGCCTCGATGTCGAACACCGCTCCGCAGGATCGGTACAAGGGAAACGGATCGGCGGCGCGCGCGCCCTCGAACCGGCCGAAGCCCTCGTACGCCGCACGGTCGAACGAGACCTGGGCATACGCCGGAACGCGCGACTCGACGGGGAACTCCCCCGCCTCCTCGCCCTCCTTCGAAGTCGCTTCGTCGGCAAACGGCCTGAGGGCCAGATCGACGCGCAGCACCGACGGAGACGCCTCGAAAGCCGCAGCTGCCAGGACAAGGCCCACGTGCAGCGCGTAGCGCCGCGCCTGGGCGCCGCGCTCCTGCAAGGCGGCCTCGACCCGCGCGCCCGCGTGGCCCCCCGCGCCCTCGCGCCACGCCCATCGCGGCATGAGGCCCTCGTCGGGCACCGTCACGTTGAGGGCGAGCGCTCCTGCGGACGCGTCGAATTGCAACGCCGCCGCTATGCGCACCGGCAGCCGCAGTCGTTCGATGACCGCAGACACCGCGCAACGCACGTCCCACTCCCCTCCGGGAGCGCCCTCCAAAGCGCCAACGGGCCGATCGAGGTCGGGATGCTGCAGGGCCACCGTCTCCATCAGGTACGCGTCCCACCGCAGGCAGTCAGCCTCGCTCGCCAGCGTGGCGCTCTCGCCAAGCGCCTCCGCCACCAAGCGGTAGCGGTTGAGCGCCGCCTCCAAGGCCCACACCGTCCGCTCCGGCATGACCGAGCGATCGCCTTCGACGCCCACGTAGTAGGTGTTGGCGTAGCGCACCGTGCTCACCAGGCGTAAAGAGACCTGGTCGTCGTTGAGGTCGGAGAGGGTCTCCAGCCCGGCGTCGATCAGCCATCCGGCCAGGCAGCGCACAAGGGCGGGAGGCTCAAGCACGGGGTCGGCGTCGGCGGCGCGCACGTCGGCCACGATGCCGCGCATGCTCTCCAGCGGGCCCTCGTTGTGCAAGTGGGCGGACAGCAAGTGGGCGGACACGCTCAGCATCCCGCGCGCAGGCACCGCGGGGGCGCCGAGCGAGGCGCGATGGACGAAGGCCAGGTACGCGCGCGCCAGAGCCTCGTTGTAGGGGATGCCGCTTTCCCGCGCCCCGAAGCGGTACCAGGAGTCATAGAGCGTGTAACCGCCCCGATCCCTTCGGAACCGCGCCATCTCGCGCGCTTCCCCGTTCTCGTAGACGAACACGAACCCGCACTTTGCGCCCTCGGCGGCCGACCGCTCCTCGTCAAGCTCGAACGTCAGGCTGGGCTCGTGCGCCGGCGGGGCCGTCAGCGCGTCGTCGACCGTGAAAGCCCGCCCGTACGGGTCGAGGTAGGCCACCACGCGCACCGTGTCGCCGTCCAGACGCTCCACCACGTACGAACCGCCCGTGCCGGGCATCGGCAGGCCCTTGAGCGCCATGCCGACTATGCCGAATGCGTGCTCCTCGCCCTCGTGCCCGGGGATTGGAGGCATCGCGCCCTCAAGCGCTTGGCCTGTGGTCCTGAACGCCTTGTCCAACACCTCCAAACGGTACACGCCTTTTCGTCCTGCTACTTGCCGCACAACCCTTCCTTCCCGATGGTACGCACACAGCTTAGCACGACCGAATGCGCCGATGACGTGCGGCGCCCCCGCATCGCACAAGCAACACGGGGGCGCCGGCGGATCTTGTCATGCGCGGTGTCTGCGGCGTTGACGCTTCGCGCTTTTCCTCAGTGATGGTGGTTGCAGGCTTGGTCCGCGCCCATGACAGGCGCCTGGCCGGCCGCCACGATGCGCGCCGCATCGCCCACGATAGCGTGCTCGTTGTCGAAGTACACGGTGATGCCCACCTGGTTGAAGCCCATGAGCGGGCGCATGCCCATGCCGGCCGCCACGATGGCGTCCACGCCCGCGTCGGCCAGGATGCCCACCGGGCGCAGGCAGCCGCCTTCCTCATGCGGCGGGTTCGCCACCTCGGTTGCGCCCTTGACCTCTCCGTTTTCAATTTCGACCACCGTGAAGCAATCGCAGTGGCCGAAATGCCCGGCCCGTTGGGCCTCAAGCCCCGCCGCGCCCATCGTGGGAACCGCCAGCTTCATCGTCTCGCTCATCTTCGCCTTCCTTCCCCGGAGCCTTCGCGCCCCGGCCCGATTCCTGCAGGCCCCCTTCAAGAAGCCCGACGAGCAATTCGTCGAGGCGCCGCCGGTCGCGCAGGACGTCGAGCCACTGCTCGGCCAGCTCCACCCCCTGCTGCGTGAGCTCGTACTCGCGACGGCGCGGACCCGCCTCGTCGTCGCACCAGCGCGAGACAACCGCGCCCTCCTCCTCAAGCCGCCGCAGCGACCGGTACAGCCCGCCCACGTCCACGTCGACCGCGCCACCCGTCCGCTCCAAGATGGTCTTGCGCATGTCGTAGCCGTAGCCGTCCGCGAACAGAAGCGCCGCCAGCGCGGCCGGCTCCACGAGCGCGCCGCCCCCGCCGCCCCGCCGCCGGCAGCACGGCTTGCGCGGGCCGGGTGCGGGGGTGCCGCCGGGCATGGGGGCGTCGGGCATGAGGGTGCCGCCGGGCGCAGGAGCGTTGCCGGGTGCTGGGATGCCGCCGGATGCGGGGACGTTGCCGGGTGCGGGGGCGTTGCCGGACATGGAAGCGCTACCGGATGAGAGGTCGCCGGACACGGAGGCACCGCCAGACGCGGAGTCATCGCCGGGCGCGGAAGCGCCGCCCGCGGCAAAGCCGTCGCTGGGCGCAGGAGTACGCTCTCCGTTCGACATGAGTCCCGACCCCCTTTCCGTTCCGCACGGCATGCGCCGGTCGTGCATGCGCTTCGCAGCTATATGACATAAACATATATACTACTGCAACATGCACGCTGTCAACAGGCATTCGGAAAACGGGCATCCGGAAAGAGGAGATCCGGATTCGGGCGGATCGCGGACGCAAGCGCAAGCGGTCGGCAAGTCGCCCCCGATGGCGAGAAATCACCGAAATCGGAAGGATTCGCTCGTGCGCTTTCTCCTCCTGCTGGAAAAACGCCTGATCGTCGATCACATGTCATCTTCTCAGAGTCCGAAAGGGACGCGCAGGCTTCCGACTTCGGTGATTTCTCGCCATCCGGAGCCCCTCTCTGTTAGCGTCGACATAGGCCGGCCGCTCCCGCCGAGCAAAGCCCTGCCGGCACCTCGGAAGGCCCCGCCCGTCGGGCGGGAGCTTTCCGAAACGTCCGACCAAGGAAGGCTCGGCTCGGGATTCGGCAAGCGCGGGTCCACGCCGACGGGAGATTGACAGAGAGAAACCCTTTCATCCTGCAAAACCTTGCGCGCTGGCAACAGCAACATCCCGCGCGCACGCGACATCGCACGAGTCGCGGCAACGCGCGGGCTGCCGCAGCGCGCGTGATACAACAAGCTCGCGCGGGCCGCCATGCCAACCCTCCTGCCCCCGCAGCGCGAGTGCGAGAAAACCGCCGATCATGGCAGGTTTTGACGGAAAATAGCCATCGCCCCCGAAAGCCCTCGGAGATGAGCGACACCGACCAGGGGATATGCGGGGGACAAGGCGAAAGAGGGTCCGTTGGGTCGGTTCGTACGATCATCTTCCGTCAAAACCCGCCACGAAACCCAATTTCCGCTGCGCGGCACCGTTAGCATGGGCAGGCAGGGGCCGCGCGAGGCCCTGCGCACGCAGGCCCGCGCGCCGCAGCCCCTTGCGCCATCAGGCAAGCTCTTTGCCGACTTCGCTCTCGCTTGGAGAATCGCCAGACGGTACAGCGTTGCAGCCCCGCGTCCTCCTGCCGGGCAGCAGGGACAGAGAGATCGCTTCGCTCGGACACACGTCGGCGCACAACCCGCACTTCGTGCACTCCGGAATACGCCGGGAATGAGGGTCGACCTGTTCCGGGCACACCTCGACGCACGCACGACAATCCGTTCCATGCGCACGCAGGCAGCGCCCCTCGTCCACGCGGGGCCTGAACGTGACGTTCGCCGACGACACGAGGGACGTGAGAGCCGCCACCGGGCACAACGTGCGACACCATCTGCGCAGCACCGTCACCTCCAACACGAGCACGACGGGAAACACGAGAAGCCCCCACGTCGTCTCGCCGAATTGAAACAGATGCCACAGCCCCACCAACGTGGCCACCGAAAGCCCCACCGGGCACACCAGGCAGAACACAGGGAACCCGAACACAGCCGCCGATGCAAGCGCGCCCGCCAGAACCGCATGCCGCCCATCAATCCGCACGCCATCGCGCTTGCCGCCCACAGGTGCGAGCGCGCAACCATCGCCGCACGAGCCGCGCCCGCGATCGCAGCGCCGACCCGCATCGGAACCCGGAGCGCTAGCGCAGGATGCAAGCTGCGCACACGCCGCCTCCCCGCCGGACTCGGGCGCCCCGGCATCGGTGACACGTGCTGCGACGTTCGAGTCCGCTCGCTCGGCGCCTGCGTCAAGATCGCCGGCCCGAGGCTTCCTCCGGAAGAACCGTTGCAGATAGGGCGTGGGGCACACCCACGAACAGAACGCCTTGCCGAACACCGCCACCAACGCCAGCGTCAGAGCAAGCAGCAAGAGGGGGTGCAGCATGACCTCCTTCGCGCCGAGCATTGTTTCAAGCGCACCCAAAGGGCAGATAGCCGCGATGAATTCCACCCCCATCGCCGAATAAGCGCCACTGCCGATGGGGATGAGCAATCCCGCCACAATGACGAGCAGCACGACGCCGGCCACCGCATGACGCTTTCTTTCCCATGTCCACGATCTCCGCTTATTCTGTCGCTCAGCCACGGCGCACCTCCTCTGTGGACGAGGCCGCCCGCACGTTGACGCCGCGCATCTTCGACCCCGAATACGACCTCAGCGACGCGGATGGGCACACGTGCTCGCATTTCCCGCACCCGTTGCACAATCCTTCGTTCACCACGGGCCTGCGCATGTCATCCAAAGAGATGGCTCCGTATTCGCACGCCTCGGCGCACTTCTCGCATCCACCGTCGCCCCATGCCAAACACTCGCCCTCGTCAACAACGGCCACTCCCACGCGCTCTACAGACGGATCGAACGGCACGAGCGCGCCGGTGGGGCACACCTCGATGCAACGGTTGCAGAACGTGCAGAACCCCTTGCGGAAGTTCAAATACGGGGTGCGCACGTTCACCAACCCTTGCTCGATGCGGGCAAGACCGATGCAGTCCGGCTCGCAAACGCTTTGGCACCGGTCGCATTTCAGGCACTTTGCCACGAATGCCGTCTCATCCTGCCCTCCGGGCGGACGCAGCAGATCGGAGGGACTGCCGAGGGCGCGCGACAGGCCGCCAAGAGCCGCCACGCCCACCGCGCCCGCCGCGCCCGCAACAAGCGAGCGGCGGTCAAGCGACACAGGCATGTCCGCACGCTCCACACAATGCCGTATCCGCATTCGCGCACGGCGCCTCCAGCCCCTCCGCAACTTCAACCAAGCTCGCGATAGTCTGCGCATCGTCATGGACGAACGCGCGCGTCACCTGGCTCAATCCACGATAGAACGACGTGCGCGCCACCGCCTCCACCGTGTCGCACAGCTTGGCTATCCAATTCAGCTGGTGATCGGTCGAAAAATCGCGCTGCACGCGCAACGCGCGCGCAGCTTCGGCGACATCCCCGCGCGCAAGCGCGTCGTTGGCTTTGTCGCACATGAGGGCCATGAACTCGAACTCGAACGAGAGGTGGTCTTCCGGAACGAACGCCTCGGCAGTGTCCACGGCCAAGCCCTCTTCGCAAAAACGGCGGTACACGTCGTCGCGCGCGTCCTGCATGAGCAGGCCCTCGGCACTCGTGAACACCGACTCATACGGCGTCGCACGCCGCTCGTCGTAGGTGTCGGCGGCCAGAAACGTGCGCGCGTAATCGCTCGCAAGCTCCTGACGCGCGCCGAAGCGCTTACCGCGCAGGTATCGCTGCATGGCCTTCAGGCCGTCGCGCAGCGGTCCCTCCCCAACGCCCGCAAGCAAATCGCGAGCACGCAGCGCCTCTAGGTCGTCCTCTTTCAGCTCTTGATAGAAATAGCCGGCGAGCACCCGGTAAAACGCCGCCCGCCCGGCGTTGGCGTCGCACAGCGCGCGCATCGCATCGTCGCGGTCCATACGACCGCACCTCCTTTCGCGGCGGGGCTCACCGCGCTTGCGCTCGGCAAGCCCCGCATCTTTGGCCGTCGTCGTGCAGCTTTCGACGGTCAAGCGCCTACAGAACCGTCCCCAGATAATCGGCGACGGGAACGGAGATCATCCACATGGCGCAACGGTACGCCACCGACCCGGCGACAGCGCACACAAGCGCCGTCGCCGCAAGAGCGCCCGACGCCTCCTCCCGCGCCCGCGCAGCGGCAAACCCGCACACGATAGGCGCAATACCGGAGCCAGCCAGGCATACCACCGCAGGCAAAGTCGCCGCGGAAAACGCTCCTGCGAACACGAGGTACGCGCCGCCCAGCACGAAACCGGCAATACCCGCAACGCCCAAGGCAGTCATCGCACGGCGGGAGGGCTCGGCCTTCATGCCGCATGCGAGCGCCAGGTACGCCGCAATGCCCGACGGAGCGGCCGTGCCCAGGTAGCCGAGCGGCAGCAAGACGGTGTCCCACACAGGACGTGCCGCCATGATGTAGGAGTACCCCGCCATGAACGAGAGCGCCACGCCGAAAACCGCGCCCAAAACGGCGAACGCTTTGCGAGCAGAGGCAGATGCGTCACGCGCGAGTAATACCAGATAAACGATCACGCACGCGCCCATAAGCCCCACCAGCACCGCTTCGACGAAGATGCCGCTCGTCGGATGGTTGAGCGCCTCCATCATGCGCTCGGGATGCGACAGATGCGCGACCGAGGCGATGCCGCCCACGGCCGCGCACACGAGCGCGACCAGAGCGCCGGCGAAACGGGCGCGAGAAGCCTTGCCCGTGAACTCGCTCGCAGCCACTGCGGCGAGCATCCAACCGCCCAAGCCGGTCAGAACGGTGAACAGGACCAACGACCACTGGATAGCCATGGTTACTCGTCCTCCTTCCAGGTGGCGTACTTCGAGGAGAGGATGTAGCACGTCGCAGGGTTGTTCCCCACGTTCTTCAGATGGTGCACGTCCGCCGGATCGGCAGCGGCAACCGCTTTCGCGGCGTCGCTGTCCGGATCGTCCAAATCCCCATAAAACCGCGCACCCACGGCGCAGTTCGTAACGCAGTACGGTTCGTCAAGCTGCTGGCACAGCGTGCATTTCTCCACGCACGCCTCGGCCGTGTTCCATGCGCGCACACCATAGGGGCAGGCCATCATGCAGTACTTGCAGCCAATGCACTTCTCTTTGTCCACCAGCACGATGTTCGTGTCGGGGTCGCGGTAGCTCGCGCCCGTGGGGCACACGTGCACGCAGGGAGCGTCTTCGCACTGCTGGCACATCACCGGCAAGAAGTACTGCTCGATGTCCGGAAACGTCCCCGTCGGACCCACCTGCACCACCTTGTTCCAGTTCTCGCCCAAGGCGATGCCGTTCTCGTTTTTACATCCGATCATGCACCCGTAGCACCCGGTGCAGCGGTTCAGATTGACAACTATGGCATAGCGGCTCATGCGAACACCATCTCCGTTTCATCGCTTGGCTGGGGCATCCACGGCTGGAAGTCCTCCGGCCTGTACCACACGCCCTCCGGTGGCGCGTCCGTTTTCTCGATCTTGACCGTGTATCCGCGCAGCGTGTAGGAGCCGAACACGCGGTCGTAGCGGCTCTCGCCGTTGGAGAGCATGTTGACGTTCATGGCCTTCCAGCTCTGGCTGATGTCGCCGCCGTTCTCCAAAAACTCCGGGTTCCAGAAGCGCTCCATGTACACCTCCCGGGGATTGACGCCAAGCGTCACCTTCGCCCGAGCGGTGATGGTCGCCCGCCTCGACGACACGTGCACCCAGTCGCCATCCTCGATACCTAGGGGACCGGCCGAATCAGGGTTGATCCACACTTCCGGAACCGGATACAGCTCGCGCAGGTAGGGATTGTTGCGCAGCGTGCCATGATGGTAGATAGGCAGGCGCCCGTTGCTCAGCACGAAGGGGTACTCTTCGTCTGTAAGCGGCGACTCGTCCGGTTCAATGTAGTAGGGCACGGCCGGATAGTCCTCCGACGCGGGGTCCAACCGATATTCCTGCGAGTACGGCGGCGCCGTCCAGGGAAAGCCCGTGCGACCCAACGTCACCTGCGACTCAGCGTACAGCTCCACCTTGCCGGTAGACGTATCGAAACCCTTGGGAAGTCCCGTCTCGGGGTCTATCTGCTTGTACACCTCGTACTGGCGGTACTCCTCCTCGGGCATGACCTCCATCCAACCCTTTTCGCACAACTCCTCGTAGCCCTCACGGTCAAGACCCACGGTTGCCACGTACCAATCCATGAAGTCGTCGAAGTCCTTCCAGTAATGATCGCCCGTCGCGCCGTCGTCGCCCGCCATGGCCCGTTGCGCCATGGGGTTGCCCAGATCGGCGCACTTTTTGATGATCATCGAAGGTAGGTACTGTCCCGGCACGCCCTCGAACAGATGCGTGACCGGCTGGCGCACGAACACGTAGTTCAGCGTGTTCTGCAGCATGTAGGATTCCAGCCATTCCACCTCGGGAAGGAAGATGTCGGCGCACTCGGCCGTGAACGACGTCGGGTAGATGTAGGTGTGCACCACAAGATCCATCTTGCGGGCCGCATCGCGCCACCGCTCGGGATTGGCCAGCATGGCCAACTTGTTACCCGAGCCCTCTATCCAGATGTGGGGCTGATAAGGCTCGCCTGTCTCGATGGCCTTCAGGCAGCTGGGGATATGGCAATGGAAGTTGAGGTTCAAACCCTTGTACTCCACCGACGACCCGAACGCCTTGCGAGCCGACTCCTCGGTGCGCAGCATGCGGAAGGGCATCGCCTCGCTGTTGGGGCCCATGCCAAACGACTGCAAAAGGCAGCCCGGTTTGCCCACGTAGCCCATGATGAGGTTGAGCATGCAGGCGCACATAGCGCACACCGATGAAGAAGGATGCTGGTCGGTGGCCACACCCAGCGAGATGCCGCCTGGACCGTCCACGTAAATCTTGATGGCCTCCTCTATCTTGTCTGCGTCAAGCCAGCAGATCTCCGCAGCCTTCTCAAGCGTGAATTCCTCCACCGACTCCCACAGCGCCTGCAAGCCCGTGGGGCACTGCATGCCAGCCACCTCGTAGGTGCCCATGAGCGCGGGCTCAAGATCGTCATCCCAGGGGTAAGGCAGGGGCTTCACGCTGTTTGTCTTGGTGTCCCAGCACATGAACAGGTTCTCGTCGCCGCCCTCTTCCAGATCGCTCTGGCGCAGCAAGAGCTTCGTCTCCGGGTTCACCAGAAGCGGCGCGTTGGACCACCTCATGATGAACTCCTCATCGTAAAGCTCGTTGTCGATAATGTAGCGCAGCCACGACATGAGCAGCGCCGGATCGGTGCCCGCGCGCACCGGCAACCACACGTCGGCGCGGGATGCGTCAGGGGTGAAGCGCGGGTCAACCACCACGGTTTTCACGCCGCGCTCACGCAGATTCACCACCGTTTTGCCTTGCAGCGAGGGTCCGTGGTAGGAGGGGCAGGTGCCCCATATGACGTAGTTTTTGACGGGCGAGTCCTCGAAGTACAGCTCATGGCAGTTGCCGTCGGCGATGGAGGTGTCTGCATTCATGCCGTCAAGCAGCCAAAACGTGGTGAGACGCGGAATGTAGCACTGCGCCGCGCCCGGCTCGAACGAATTGCCGCCGCCGAACGCGGTGTTGAACCGCATCGCCGTGTAGAACTGCGGATGTCCGCCGCCGCCCGTCGTGTAGATGAGCGCGTCGGGGCCGTACTCCTTGCGCATCTCCTCCAACTTCTCGGCAATGTAGTCCACCGCCTCGGTCCACGATATGCGCTCCCACTGGTTCGAGCCGCGCTCCCCCACGCGCTTCAAGGGGTACTTCCCGCGGTTGGGATGGTAGAGCGCCTGAATGCCCGAAAGCCCCTTGGCGCACAAGCCCACGCCAGAGCGCGGCTCCTCGGGATTCTTCTCGATGCGCACCACACGCCCGTTGCGCACCGTCGCAATGACCGCGCACTCCGTTATGCAGCCGCGGCACAGCGTTTTGACCTTCCGCTCCTCATCGGCCGCGTAGGCCACCTCGGCATGGACAAGGTGATCTGCTGCCGCACTCGTCCCAAGCGCGGCAGCCACGCCGGTCAGGGCGGCAGCTTGCACGAACCCGCGCCGCGTCAGCACGGCGCCTTTTGCCTGCTCCATTGATTCTCCTTTCTCGCGCCCGCGCTTGGCGGGCATCAGCGTTGCGCGCTCTCCGCCGCGCGCCACGCAGCAACAGCCCGCAAGCCCTCCTCGGTGCTCCTCCAGCCGCCTTTCCACACAAGCGCGCCTGCGGCCTTGAGCTTTTCCAGGAAATACGAGGGGTACACCCGCCCCTCGCTGCGGTGGATGGTGGCCACGCGGTCGTCCTCTTCAAGCAGCGCGCTCACCTCGTCAAGCGACCGGGGTTCAGCACAGAACTCGAGCGTTGCGCAGAACAAGTCCGCACGCTCGGGCGCACACGACAGCAGATCGCGCACTCGCGCTGCGGGGTCCATGATCGCAAGTGCCTCCCGTCCGACATCGGTGACCGAGCAGCGCACCTCCACTTCATCGGCGCGCTCGAACTCCCCCATGCGAAACCTTTCGGCCTCGTCGTCTGTCAAACGGACCCCGTCGAGCAACTCCTCGCACGCCAAAGCCCCGCATGACGCAAGCCTGTCCACCAGATCGCTTGGATCGAACAGCACCGCGTCGCCGGCCGTCAACTCGCGCGCGAAACGCTCCGCATCCTCGCGCGGACAAGGCTTTCGGCAAAAGTCGAGCGTGCGAAACAGCACTTCGCGACAGGCTGGCTCTCGATCCATGACGGCCGCCGCCATAATCGCCTGATCAGCGATCTCCCGATCATCCTCCATTCGTCTCTCACCTCCTCGTCTCAGAATGGCGAGAGCATACGAAAGACGGCGGGACGCCGGGAATCGTCCTTTGGGTTCTTTTTGGGATTTTTCCCTCATCCAAAAGGATGAGGGAAGGTGAAATACCTGTTCAGATAGGAAGGTGCAGGGAGAGCGGAGCGGATGGACCCGTCCGGTTCGCCCGGCTTACTTGGCGGGCGGGATCCGCTTCACACGCTCATCCAAAGCGTCGAGCAGCTCGCCCTTCGAGCGCACGCCCGCTTTCGCGTAGATACCGCGCACGTGCGTCTTGACGGTGGGCACGGACACGCACAGCGTCTCCGCGATAAACGATGCCGACCTCCCCCTGACCAAGTAGGCGTACACTTCGCGCTCCCGCGCAGTCAGGCATAGCTCGTCGGCGAACGCGTCGGTGGCCACATCCTTTGCCGAAACGCCGAGGGCACGAGCCTGGCGCCGTTCCTTGTCCTCTTGGTCGCGCTGCACCACCAGATCGGCCAGCACGCCAAAGTCGCCCGGCCGAAACACAACGAACACGCCCACAATCAAAGCGAGCGTCATAACCACCACGGCTACATCGCCTGCCGCGCCATCCGGAAAAGCGACGAATAGCACATAGCTTACCGCCCATGCGCCGAGCGTCCCTGCAGAGAACGCGAAGCGCCCCCAACCCGCCAGAAGCGGAACGGACACGCCGTACGCGAACATGAGCCCGGCAAACAGACACCACAACAGCAGATCGACAAGGGAGTACACCACTTGCGACACCACCTGCAGCCAAGCGGCCTCTATGGCAAAGGGAGACAAGAGCATTGCCGCGATAAGCGCCATACCCACCGCGTAGAGCACTTTGGCATACGACGCGAACGAACGCATAAGCGGAAGATTCGCGGCCGCAGCGAACGCAAGAGCCGCAGCGAACGCGCCCATTTGAACGATCACGTTCTGGCTCAAAAACAACGACAGATCTTGAACGGCCAAACTCTGCCCATGGGTGAACGATGCCGTGAAGGACAGCACACCCGACACCGCCACCAACTTGACGACGGCAACGCGCTGGCGCTTCGAGAACGCCTGACGAAGCCCCTGCGACGCATCGCCTTCCGTCCTCGGCGGGCCGAAGGCTTCCGGCGCCCCAAACGCCCCCAAGCTCAAACATGCCGCGCTCGCGAACGGCATCGCAACGAGGACGGCCGTCTGCGCGGCAGGCGGCACGCTTGCCGTCGCCAAGAACATGAGGGAGGCGAGCGCCTTTGATAGCGCAGCGTACGTAAACGCGCGACGAGGATACGCTCCGGCATAGGGCACCATCGCCGCCAGGAACAACCATGACGTGCCCAGCCCCGTGAGCACCGCCGCGCCATTGAACAAGACCAGCAACTCGCTCCATGCGAACACGCGCACACCCGCCGTGCCCAGCGCCGCCGCGCAAGCGGCCAACGCAAGCAGACGCCCATTGAGAAAGAGCGCACCCGCCTCTATACGCCGCCACAAAAGCGCCGCCACCAAGGGAACCGCAACGAACCCTACCGTCGAGAGCACCGCCATGTCGCTGATCACGAGCGTGTGCACGCCCGTCGAACCCACGCTCGCTCCGGTATTGAACATGAGGTCGGCCCATAACGTGCAAAACGCGAACGGTAAGAACCTCAGCTGCGGAAACGCACGCGACAAAGGCCGCACCACCTGCGCCGCCACCGCTTCCCTCGCCGCCATCGAAAACCTCCCTGCCTTCAGCGTCGCACTATAGTGTATCGCAAAAGGCGATGCCGACGTGCGCCATGCGCAAACGGAAGAGGCCGCGAGCGCGAAACCCAAGGCGGCGACCTCCGTCGAGTCGCCGCCTTGGGAAGCCGTCGCAAGGAGGCTTCCCAAGGCGCGGCAACCCAAACGGAGCCTCGCCTACAGAACGCAGGCCGCTATCTCCTCGGCGGCGAGCACGCCCGAGGTGTGCGCCCAGCCCACCGTCTGCCCGAGGGCCCAGTAGTAGTCGTTGTGCATGGTTCCCACCGTCTCGGTGCCCACGGCGTACAGTCCCTTGACGGTCAAACCGGGTTCGGTGCCGCGGACTTCCATCTTGGGCGTCACGCTCAAATCGCCGCATGTGCCAAACGGGGTGGGCGCCATGCGCACGGCGTAGTACGGACCGTCACCGTACGGAACAAGGTGCTTGGCGCCCTTGAAGAACACCGGATCCTCGCCCGCCGCGCACAGCTCCCCGTAGCGGGAGAACTCCTCGGCAAACGTCTCCGGATCCCAACCGGCGGCCTCGGCCAGCTTTTCCGGGGTGTCGCCCTTGAACAGAACGCCGAGATCCTCCATGGACGACAGGTACGCCTCGTCGACGGTCTCGTCCCCGGCCCGCAGCCCGTCGATGGCCGCCTGGTCGGCGATGACGAACAGCCACGGCTCGTCGTACGCCACGCCGTTCGCGCCGCCGTACGTGGGCACCCAGCAAAACGCGTCCTCGGAATGGAAGCGCTTTCCCAGCTGGTTCACGTGCATGCGCGCCTTCGCCGGATCCTGCATGACGTTGCCGAGCGCCTGGACGCCGCCCGGATACGAAACGTAGTCCGCATCGATGGGATAGAGCGTGTCGACGCACAGGATGCCGAGGTTCCACGGCTGCGCCGCGCCGGCCGCCCACGCCATCTGCGCGCCCTCGCCGTTGTTGAGCACGGGATCGCGCCCGAGCAGGGGAACTTTCGCATACCGCTTGATCATGTCGTTGTTCGCGCCATACCCTCCCGTCGCGATGACCACGGCCTTGCCCATGAAGTCCACAACGCTGCCGCCGCGCTGGGCCCTCAGGCCCACAACCGCGCCCTCGTCGTCCACGATGAGCTCTTGCCCCGTGCAGTTCGTGTGCAACGCACCGCCCGCCGCTGTCACGACCTCGATCATCGCACCGTACGTCTCCTCGCGGTTGCCGCTGTCCTTGGGCGGCTGCGAGATGCGGTAGGCGCTGCCCGACAGCCCGTTGGTGGCCGGCGTCTCCTTCATATTGAAGCCGAATCCGTACCCCATGAGCCAATCCACCACGCGTCCGCAGTTTCTCAGATACGTGCTCAGGACCTCGTGATCGCAGTGATAGTGAACCGCCTCGAGCCACTCCTTGTAAAACGCGGGGATGTCGGCCTCAAGCCCTTGGTCCACCTGGTAGCGGCTGTTGAGGGAGATGTAGCAGTTGCCCGACGCCACCATGCCCGTGCCCCCGACGTTGGCCGTCTTCTCCACGACGAGCACGCGGGCGCCCTCCTCCGCAAGGCGCGTCGCGCAGGCGATGCCGCCCGGGCCGCAGCCGAGCACCACGACGTCGCCTTCGAACGTCTCTTCCGCCGGCTCCATCGAACCCGTCCGCTGCACCGGATACTCCGACGCCTGAGGCTGCGATGCGGTCGCCGCAGCGTTCGAAGCGCCCGCGTCGCCCGAAGCCTGCGGCGAGCACCCCGCGATCAACCCCGTCGACGCCGCCGCGCCCACGCCGAGCGCCGCGCCCTTGATGAAGCTCCTCCGTGAGAGATTCATGGTATCATCCCCTTCTGACGAACGATTCCTTCCTGTCCGCACGCTCCCCGATGCAGCTTCTTCGCCCTTGGCGGCATCCGCTTCGACGAGCCTTGCAAGGCGGGAGTATGGCGGATCGAGCGCATCCGCGAACCGTCCCGATAGGCCGGTTTTTCGGATGCGACCCAAGGACCGACACCGGCCGAAAGGGGTGGAATGTGGGACGTGAACTGAGGAAATACGGTACAGAACCGTTTTCGCTCCTTTTCGGCTGCCAGCTTGCCACGCTTGGCCTTCTGCGCCAAACGCCGTCGTACTCTTTCCAGGAGGCCGATATCCTCGCCTATCCGCAGCTCAGCCTCTGGCTCGCCCGCGCGCTTTCGGTCGCCGTCCTTTTCGCCGCGTCCGTCGCAATCGGCCGCGGAGCGAGCCTCCTTGCACATCGCAGGCTGCTCGCCCTCAACGGGGCGGCGCTTGTCGCCGGCAGCGCCGTCACGCTGTTTTTCGCTTCGACGCTGCCGCTGTACCTGATCGGGCAAACGCTCATCGGAATCTCCCACGCGTGGGTGCTGATCTGCTGGGCCGAGTTCCTCGCGTCGCTTGCGACAACGGACCGCACCCGCTGCATCGCACGATCAGCCCTCATCGCGGTTGCACTGTTCGCCCTTGTCGGCCTTGCGCCCTCGCCCGCGAAAGCAGCGCTGTTCATGGTGGCGGCCTGCGGCAGCATCGTCGGCGTGCTCCCCTTCTCGCGCCCGCCCGCAGCGCCGGCGCTTGTTGGACCCGTCGATGCGGGGAAGGACGGCGACGGGGAGACGCTGCGCGGCGCCCTCTCCCGCCTGCCCGTCGAGCTGTTCGTGCTCATGGCCAGCTACGCCATGCTGTTCCGCATGCTCGTGTTCTTCGACTTCCCCGTCCACGACGAGGCGCTGTTCTTCGCCTGCGCATCGCTTTTGCGCATCGGCGGCATGACGCTGCTTTTGGCTTACCTCTCCCGCATGCGCTTCACGCCCAGCGCCCGGCAGATCATCATGC
Source organism: Rubneribacter sp. (assembly GCF_965361815.1). Classification (NCBI taxonomy): domain Bacteria; kingdom Bacillati; phylum Actinomycetota; class Coriobacteriia; order Eggerthellales; family Eggerthellaceae; genus Rubneribacter; species Rubneribacter sp. The sequence goes on along the minus strand of NZ_CBDTNW010000134.1, from coordinate 5,512 downwards.
CGCTTCTGTTCCTCACCGTCGTCGGCGTGGCGCTCCTGCCCGTGTCGGGCGAGCCCCTGTCGTCGTTTTCGGTGGCCATCGTCGAATCAAGCTGGACCTTCTTCTACACCATCATGTGGCTTGTGCTGTTCGAATTGGGATCGAATCGCAAACGGGGCCCTTTGCTCTCGTTTCTGGGCGGGTGGACCGTCATGAACGCGCTCCTGCTGGCGGCCGCGCCGCTCGCCGCGCTGTTCAAAGAGCAGGTGAGCGCGGGGACGCTGTCGCTTGCGGCGCTTGCGCTCGTCATCGCCTACATGCTCTCGGTGGCCCTGCTCATGCTCCGCAAGAAACCGGCCGGGCAGGAAGCGGCCGCCCCGCCCAACCCTGCAGGCGGACCTTCGTGGAAGGCGGGGCAGGAGGAGTTCCATCGCGCGATTGCGGAGCGTTTCGGATTGACCAGGCGAGAGACCGATGTGTTCGAACTGCTTGTGCAGGGCTACAGCCTGCCCGCTATCGAGGAGAGGCTCGTGCTCTCGCACAGCACGGTCAAAGGGCACGCGCGCAGCATCTACCGCAAGTTCGAAGTGGACGGGAAGCAGAGCCTTATCGAGAAGGCGGCCGCCCTGCGGCCGAAGGCCGACGGCTGACGGCGGGCAGCAGGCGGCGGGCGCGCGACACAGCGCGCGGGCAACGGGCGCGCAACAGGAAGCGGGAAGCGGGCGACGCACCCCTCCCCTTCGTTTACAAAGCACCAGATCAAACCCAAAAGTTACCCTAAAGTGCCCACCGCACTTGAAGGTGGCTACTTACCAAGCGGCGCCCGCAAGCCTATCATCGGGGCAGACACCGACACGGGACGGCGCCTTCCAGGCGGAGCCGCCCGCAACCGAAAGGGGCAGACGATGGGCTGGCGAAGAGACGACCCGAACGCCGACGCGCCGCAAGAGGCGGCAGAAGGCCTCGCGGCAAGCGCGAATATCCCGGTTGCAGACGCGAGCCAAGTGAACGCCGCGTACTGCCTGCGGTTCCTCCGGCAGATCCGCGACGTCTCATTCGCCACCGTGGATGCGGACGGGCTGCCAAGCGTGCGCATCGTCGACATCATGCATGCGGAGGACGACAGGCTCTACTTCCTGGTGCCTCGCGGGAAAGCCCTCCATGCAGAGCTGACGCGAATGCCCACCGTGGCCATCGTCGGCCAAACCACCGACTTCCGCTCCTGCAGGCTGCGCGGGTGCGCGGTGCGTCCCGAGGGCGCGGAAGAGCAGAGGCGGCTTGTCGATTGGATGTTCGAACTGAATCCGGCGATGAACGAGCTCTACCCCGGCGATTCCCGCTACATATGCGACGTGTTCCTCATCGAAAACGGCAGCGGCGATTATTTCGACCTGGGGCAAAAACCAATCATGCGCGTCGCGTTCGATCTGGGCCAAAACGAGAATGCGAGCGAGGGCCCAAACGGAGGCTTCCGGATAACCGACGCCTGCGTCCGCTGCGGATCATGCGCCAAGGCGTGTCCGCAAGGCTGCGTGACGCGCACCGAGGAGGGCCCGTTCCTCATCGAGCAGAAGGCGTGCCCACGCTGCGGGCTCTGCTTCGAGACATGCCGCCACGGGGCTATCGAACGTGGCACGGTCAAGGGAAGGTGAGGGATCTGCCATGGGAATCTTCGCAGCCGACGCGTTTTTGGGCGGCGGGTACGGACGGGTCGAACGCGGCGGAGCGCTCGTGCGCGGCAGAACCGCCGACATCGCTGCGGCGACGGGCGCCCTGGCCGAGGAGCTTGACGCGTGCGACGCCGTGCTCGTCGGCGCGGGCGCGGGGCTTTCGACCGCCGCCGGCCTCTCCTATTCGGGCGCGCGCTTCCACGAGCACTTCGCCGACTTCCGCGACGCCTACGGGATAACCGACATGTACTCGGGCGGCTTCCACCCCTTCCCGGACGCGCAGGTCTACTGGGCCTGGTGGAGCCGTCACATCCTCCTGAACCGCTACGACGTGCCGCCCGGAAAGCCCTACCTCGACCTGCTGGCGCTCGTTGCGGACAAGGACTTCTTCGTGATCACCACCAACGTGGACCACCAGTTCCAGCTGGCGGGATTTGACAAGCGACGGCTGTTCTACACGCAGGGCGACTACGGGCTGTTCCAGTGCGCGCGCAACTGCTCGGACGAGACCTTCGACAACGAGAGCGCGATCCGCGAGATGGCGGCGCGGCAAAAGGACATGCGCGTGCCGGCGAAGCTGATTCCCACGTGCCCGCGCTGCGGAGCCCCCTTGGTGCCCAACCTGCGGGTTGACGGGAGGTTCTGCGAGGACCGGGGATGGCACGAGGCCGCCGCGCGCTATCGGGAGTTCAGGCGGATCCACGCGAAGGACCGCGTGCTGTACCTTGAACTTGGCGTCGGCAACAACACGCCGGTCATCGTAAAGTACCCGTTCTGGGAGGCCGCGCAGACGAACGACAACGCAACGTACGCCTGCGTGAACAGGGGCGAAGCATACGCGCCAACAGCCATTCTGGACCGCAGCATCCTTGCGGACGAGGATCTTGGAGAGGCGTTGCAAGCCTTGCGAATCGCAAGGAGCGCGTGAGGGCCGCATGGGGGCACCGCCGACAAAAAGGGCTTGAAACAAGAACATACGTACTATATAATGCAAGAAGGGTTCAAGCGTGCAGTATGCTGGGCGTAACGCAATTTGGAGCCGATGGAGGCGTTGCGGAGAAGTCCAGTCCCGAAGGGAACCGGGCATGCACGCAAATCCTCCAATTGAGCGCGCTATTCCATCAACAAGGAGGATCCGTATGCCTGAAACAATCGCGTCATCGCCAAAAGCCCATCGCGCGGCATCCGAAAGCCCTTTGAAGCGACCTTTCTCCGACAAACGAACGCCTCGCCGGCATTCGACGCAAGCCTTTATAATAGGTTCCGGAAGAAAGGAGACTGCCGTGGCGAAGTATACCGCTCGAGAAATAGCACACTACGTCATCGACACCTGCACGCGAGACGGGCGCGCCATCAGCAACCTCCAGCTTCAGAAAATCCTCTACTTCGTTCAACTGGAATACTGCAAACAGGCAGGCAGCCTTTTATTTGCAGACGAATTCGAAGCATGGCAATACGGCCCTGTTCTACCAGACGTATATGACGAGTACTCCTTTTTCGGCGGTATGAGAGTTGAGAAAACATATGCCAGCGTTGCACAACCCGCCCCCGAAGACAAGCTGATCATAGACAAGGTCGTGGTGGACAAACGGGAGAAATACCCTTGGGATCTTGTGCGAATCGCCCACGCATCGGGTTCCCCTTGGGATCGCGCTTTCCGAAAAGGGAACGGAACGGTCATTCCGAATTCCTCGCTCCTCGCATTTTGCAAGGAGTAGCCCATGAGCGACACCGATCCTGAAGCGCCCCGCAATAAAAGGGAGCCTTTGGCTATCCCCGCCATCGAACCTTCTTCCCCGTTAATCGAGAAACAAGCCGCCCTCGATACCTTTTTGCGCAACCTTTCCATGAACCAGACCATGGACGAAGAGGACGCGCGGCGTGCCATCGATTTTTTGAGGATGATCTACGGCGGCGAGTCCGGAAGCGAAAACGAATTCCGCCATAGCCATGCCTCCATTTTCGAGATCATGGTGGGCGATTACGACCCCGACGCAAAACGCCCTGACCACCAACCGAACTTCACCACGACCCAGCTTGCCAACAACATAGGGCTTTTGCAAGCCGTCATCGAAGACGAGGGAGACGAAGCCCTCATGCGAAAGTTTCGCAAGCTGAAAGACCATGTGGAGCTTGAACACAAACGAATCAACTACATTGTCAGGCAAAACACCTCCTCTTTGCGCTGTTCACCTTCATCTACCGCATGGTGCGCCAAAACGGATCATATTGGGGAATCCTGAGCAAAAACGCTTTCATTCGAGTTAACAAGTGGATCATAAGCATACTAGCTGCGCTCTTCATAACATCCAGCCTCGTCTTTTGCTGGGAGAGCGGAGGTTGGCCCTTCGGGCCAAAAACCTGATGCTTACGGCGGCGGGGCCGCGTCAACGTTGGCTTGATAGAGAGTCGCGCAGCGCAGGCCCCTCCCCTGCGACCGCAACGCCCCTTCCCACGCGAAACGGCCTCCCCGACGATTCGGGGAGGCCGTTTCGCCCACGGGCGCATGCCGGTTGCTACAGGTGCTCCACCACAAGGTCGCCCATCTGAGAGGTGCCGACCAGCTTGTCGGCGGGCGTGTCGGCGTCTTTGATGTCGCCGGTGCGCCAACCCTCGTCCAGCACGGCGGTCACGGCGCGGCGGACGTCGTCGGCGGCCTCCTGCATACCGAAACTGTAGCGCAGCATCATCTCCACCGAAAGGATTTGCGCAAGCGGGTTCGCGATGCCCCGGCCCGCGATGTCGGGGGCGCTTCCGTGGCTCGGCTCGTAGAGCGCCACGCCGTCGCCGAGGCTCGCGCGGGCGAGCATGCCGAGCGAACCTGTGATCTGAGCGGCCTCGTCAGAGAGGATGTCGCCGAACATGTTCTCCGTCACCACCACGTCGAAGTCGGCCGGGCGGTTGATGAGCTGCATGGCGGTGTTGTCCACCAGCAGGTCCTCAAGCTCCACGTCCGGATACTCCTCGTCGTGGATGCGGTGCACGATCTCGCGCCACATGCGGCTTGTCTCCAGCACGTTCGCCTTGTCCACGCTCGTCACCTTGTTGCGACGCTTGCGCGCGGCCTCAAACGCCTGACGGGCGATGCGCTCCACCTCGTACTCGCGGTATTCCAGCGTGTCGTAGGCGCGCTGGCCCGCGGCGCCGCCCGTGCCGCAGCCCTCCTCATCGTAGAAACGCTCGCGCCGACCGAAGTACAAACCGCCCGTCAGCTCGCGCACGATCATCAAATCCACGCCGTCCACGATCTCGGGCTTCAACGTGGACGCACCCGCCAGCGCGCCGAAGATCTGCACGGGGCGTAGGTTGGTGTACAGGCCAAGCGCCTTGCGGATGCCAAGCAAACCCTGCTCAGGACGCGGTTTCTCCGGATCGGTGGTATCCCACTTCGGACCGCCGACGGCCGCCAGCAAAACGGCGTCGGACGCCTCGGCCACACGCAGCGTCTCGTCCGGCAGCGCCGTGCCCGCCGCGTCGATGGCGCAGCCGCCGATGAGCGCTTCGGTGTAGGAGAACGCCGCGCCGTGCTTCTCGCCCACCGCGTTGAGCACCTTCACGCCCTCGGCGATGATCTCCGGCCCGATGCCGTCTCCGGGCAGCAGGCAGATGTGGTACGTCTGGGTCATGCGCAGCCTCCTTTATATGTTCGCGCGCCGCCGCGCGCTCTGGACAATCGTGCGATGCTTGTTATAATGTGGGTGCCGGCGAAGCCCGCGGTCATTAGCTGGGCGGGCGGCGCAGGTACTTAGTTGGGGCGGTAGCTGCTACTACCGCCTTTTTCTTTTCCCTCCGTCATCCTTTCGCGCTTTCCATTCCCTCCATACCTCAAGGAAGAACCCCAAGATAGCGGCCACGGCAGCCGC
>NZ_CBDTNW010000133.1:0-3191 GCF_965361815.1 Rubneribacter sp. | reverse complement strand
GAGCCCGGCAGCGCGCGGCACGAGGCGCGCTGCCGGGCATGCTACCGCCTGCGGCTTGGCGAAGCGGCGCGCACGGCGGCCGAGCGGGGCTTCGACGGCGTGGGCACCACGCTTTCGGTAAGCCCCTACCAGTACACCGAGGTCATCCGCGAAGAGCTTGAGCGGGCGGCGGGGCAGGCGGGCGTGCGGGCCGTGTTCGAGGACTTCCGCCCCTTCTACGACGAGGCCACGCGCCGCAGCCGCGAGCTGGGCATGTACCGCCAGAACTACTGCGGCTGCCTGTTTTCGCGCGACGAGGCCGCCGCCGAGCGAGAGGCGCGCAAGGCCGCGCGACGGGCCGAGCGGAAAGCCGAGAAAAAGATGCGCGCCGACGAGCTGGCCGCCGCCGAGGCCGAGCGAGAGGCGCGGCGGGCCGAGCGGGCCGCCTACGACGCCAAGCAGGCCAGGAAGCGCGCCGTGCTGAAGGAGCTGCGGAAGCGGGCGCGGGAAGAGGGCGCGGAAGCCGAAAGCTGAGGACGCCGCCCCTGCCCCCGCCCGCGCCTCACCCGACGCGGCGAAGCTCGCGGGCGAACGCGTCCCAGCCGGCGCGGCCGGCGGGGGTGCGCTTGAACACGCCGACGGCCTCGAGCACGGAGACGAACACGCGGGCCACCTCGCGCCTCACGATGGGATGGAACGACCCCTCCCCGCCAGGCCCGCAAGCGAACTTAGCGGCATGGCCGGCAAGCCGCTCCAAGGCCCAGGAGGCGTGGGGCGCGGCGAGCGGGTCCGACAGCAGCCGCTTGCGCAGATCGTCGGCCGAGCGCGCATGTCCGAGCGCGCGCTGGACGGCGGGCAGCTCTCGGGCGAGGCGCGCGGGCAGCACGGCCAGGCCCATGGCCTCGACAAGGCCGATGTTCTCCCTCTTGATGTGGTGGAGATCCTCCCCGGGATGAAACACGCCCCACGGATGGGCGGCGTCGGCGCGGTTGTTGCGCAGGACGAGGTCGAGGACGTAGCCTTTTTCGGTCTTGCGCGCGATGGGGCTGACCGTGTTGTGCGCAACGCCGCCCGAGGCCGCCGCGATGCCGCACGCCTCGCACGAGAACCCGCGCCACGCCTCCATCGCCCGCGCCGCCGCTCGCTCAAGGGCGCGCCTGTCGGCTGCGGCCAGGCGCACGACCGACGCCGGCCAGCGCACCGCGCCGCACCGCACCGCAGGCTCTCCCGGCAGCTCGAAGGCGCGCTCCACGGGCGCGCGCATGAGCGGGAACACGTGGCGGCCGCCCTGGAAGTGGTCGTGGGAGAGGATGGAGCCGCCCACGATGGGAAGATCGGCGTTGGAGCCTGCGAAGTAGAACGGGAACAGGTCCACGAAGTCGAGCAGGCGCCCTACGCACGCCGCGTCCACCTTCATGGGACGGTGCTCGGGCGCGAGCGCGATGCAGTGCTCGGGAAAGTACGCGTACGGCGAGAACTGCAGCCCCCACCGCTCGCCGCCCAGCTCGATGGCCGCGATGCGCAGGCCCGGCTTCGCCGGATGCCCGGGCGCGCCGGGAAAGCCCTCGTTCTCCCAGCACAGGTCGCAGCGCGGCACGCGCGCGTCGGCGGGCGGCGCGGCGGCGCGGGCCGCGGCGGCGATGTCGCGCGGGTCCTTTTCCGGCTTGGCCAGGTTGATGGAGCACTCGAACCGGCCGTAGGGGCTTACCGCCGTCCAGCGGACGGCGCGCGCCGCGGCCGCCTCGTCCAGATAGCCGCTCGCCACGCCCAGGTCGTGCAGGTAGCGCACGGCCCGCTCCGCGTCCTTGGCGCGCAGCGCCGCGAACGCCGAGCGCACCTCTTCGGGCGCGGGCAGGCGCTCCCCCATCAGGCGATCCTCTCCGCGCACGCGCCCTGGGGGCTCACGACCACGGGCAGGCACGCCTCGTAACCCAAAAGCCCGTCCATCGAGCGGCGGAACTCCTCGGCCTTCGCCTGCGGCGCGAACGCCAGCACGCTGCCACCGAAGCCGCCGCCGTGGATGCGGTACGCGCCCCGCTCCGCGCCGCCCGAGTCGCCGTCGAGCAGGTGCGCGCACAGCGCGAGCACCACCGCCGCCGGCTGGCGCCCGCCTGCGGCGTCCCCTCGCGGCGACACGTTCTGCAGAAACTGCGCCGACGACGCGCCCGACGCGCGCACAAGCCGCAGAAACGCCGCGAAGTCGCCCGCCTCGAGCGCCCGCCTCTGCGCGCGCACGCGCCGCTCCTCCTCGAAGTAGTGAATCGCCCGCAGGGCCGCGCGGTCGCCCAGCTTCGCGCGCACGTCCGCAAGCGAGCGCAAAAGCGCGGGGTACCCCACGTCCTGAAGCCGCCTTTCGCCAAGGAACCGCGCCACGGCGAACATGTCGGCGGGAACGGCGTTGAACTCGTCGGTGTAGCGCGAGTGGTCGCACCGGCAATCCACGAGAAACGCCGCGTGCCCGCAGGACGAAAGGTCGAGCGGAAGCCGGCTCACCTGCGGCGGGTCGTCCGCGAAGTCGAGCGCCACCACACCCCCGTGCACGCTCGCCAGCTGGTCCTGCGCGCCCGACGGCTTGCCGAAGTAGGCGCCCTCCGCGCGCATGCCCTCGAGCGCGAGCGCCGTGGGATCGAACAAGGCCCTCGGCGCAGGCTCGCAGACCGCCCGGATGGCCGCCCCCACGAGCATCTCGAACGCCGCCGACGACGACACGCCCAGCCCCACGGGAATGTCCGAGCATGTGACCAGGTTAAAGCCGCGCAATCGACCGCCTGCGCGCGCGTAGGCCGCCATCATGCCCCGCACGAGCGCGCTCGACGCGCCGAACTCCGCCTCCCGCGGCCCAAGGTCGTCCAAGCGGATGCGCGCCTCGCCGAAGCCGTCCATGAGCACGCGCGCCTCGTCTGTCCCGTTGGGTGCGGCAAGCGCGCAGGCGCGCCGGTCGATGGCCGCCGAAATGGTGCATCCTCCCTGATGGTCGGTATGGTTTCCCGCCAGCTCCACGCGTCCGGGCGCGGAGGCGAGCGCAAGCGGCCCGCGCGTCTCGCCGAACCGCGCGCAAAACAGCTCGCGCAGCCTTCGTTCGGCAGCCTTCGCAACGCCCCTCATGCGCCCTTTCCCTCCTCGAGCTTGCATACGCGCCGGTCATAGGTAAGCAGCCCGTTCGTCTCCTCCTCCACGTCCGAGAGCTGCGTGTACACAAACCCCGCAAGCCC
>NZ_CBDTNW010000132.1:0-11317 GCF_965361815.1 Rubneribacter sp. | reverse complement strand
GCTGGGCGCGCAGGGCCGGCCCCTCCGAGGCACCCGATCAGAGGGGGCTCGGCCCGAGATCCGGCAAACACCGGTTCGTGTCAACGGTGGTTTAACAGAGAGGCGGGCGCAGCCGGCCCCGCCAACCTGCGGACGCGATCGGTCCGCGTCGGCGGTGGTTCGGCAGGGCGTCGCGTGCGACTCGGGCGCCGGAGGGCGTCGCGTGCGGCTGTGCGGCATCGCGCCGTGTGCGGTCACTCGGACGCTTCGGCGGACTCCACCATGCGCATGAGCTCTTGCTGGGTGTGGATGTCCAGCTTGCGGTAGATGTGGCGGATGTGGGTTTTCGCCGTTCCCTCGGAGATGTAGAGCTTCTCTTGGATGTAGGCCGCGTTGTGGCCTTTGGCCAGGAAGAACATGACCTCCGTTTCGCGTCGGGACAGCAGGAAGGCGTTGGCCACCGTCTCGCATTTGGCGCGGAAACGTCCTCCGCGCTGGCGGCCTTCGGACGCGGCCAAAGGCCGGCCCGCGCCGCCGGGGATTCCGTCTGCGGGGCCTCCGCCTCCGCCGGCTTTCTGATCCGCGCCGACGGCGGGTTGCAGGGACATGGCCGCCAAACGTGCGGACGAGGGATGCCGCAGCATGGCCTGCCGTGCAGGGGAGAGGTTCGCAAACGACGCTGCGGAAAAGGACGCGGGCGATCCGTCCGCAGACGGGGCGCCGGCCGGCGCGGAGGCGGAGGGACCGTGCCCGGGCGGGGTCGGTCCTTGCGGGTCCGGCAGGTTTGACGGGTCCGGCAGATCCTGCGGGTTCGAGGGGGACGGCTCCCGAGCGGCCAGGTTCGGCTCGGCGGGGCTTTGGGTCGGCGCGGCCGATACGGCGAGCGGGGCGTTCTCCAAGCTGACGGACACGGCGCGCACCGCCGGGCATGGCGCCACGATGGACTCTATCTCGCGCTCGCGCGGCAGCAGCGCGTACGCCACGAACATGGCCACGAGCATGGTCATGGCCACTCCCTGCTCGCCGAAGGGCAGGGCGTTCAGCCAGCCGGCGTCGATCACCGGGATCAGCGACCCTGCCAAGATCCCCGCCGCCAGCATTCCTCGGCCCAGGCCGAACACCAGCACCGGCGACATGCGGAACCGCTGCGCCAGCATGCCGAAGAACACCCACATCATGGCTTCGAAGCTCAGGTACCCGATAAGCAGCGCCAGGTTCGGCAAAAGGTCCGACCCGCTGCGCGCCGATGGCAAAAACAGCAGCGCGACGGCGATGAGCGGCACAAGCGGCCGGAAGTAGCGGTTCCATTGGTCGCCCCTGCCCTGGATCATGATGGTGATCAGCATGATGACGGTGGCGCATCCGGCGGCGAGCAGCAAAAGCAGCTGGTCGGCAAGGTCGGTGGCGGGCAGGCTTGCCTGGATGGACGTTTGTCGGAGCGTTCCCAGGGCCAGGCCCATGATGAGCGTGGGCGTGGCGAACCGCGCGAAGAACTTCGCGCGGTTGACGGGCAGCGGTTTGAAGATGGGGACGCCGTCGCGCTCGGAGTAGGGCCGGGGCGTCTTGTTCCACAGCACGGCCAGCTCGAGCAGGGGGATGGCGGAGGCCATGAGCCCTGTGAAGGGGACGGGCGCGCTGTGCAGCAGAAGCACGTACACGGCCACCCCCATGACCACGCCCAACGAGGTGTTCAGCACAATGGACGACGTGTCGCAGCGAGCGAAGGCCGTCCCCCAGAACAAGATGAGCATGGAGGACCCCAGCCCCGTCAGAACGCCGGAGGCTATCTCAAGCGCCACCAGGTCGCCCGTTCCCGACAGCGCCAGCAGCACGGTGCCCGCGCAGCCCATGGCGGAGGCGGCGGCGAGCGTTTTGCGGGAGATGTAGAACCTGAGGAAGCGCTGGTCGGTGGCGGCGGCGAACAACAGGCACGCAACGTAGACGATGATGGACACCAGGTAGGCCGCAGTCACGTGCATGTCGTTCATGCCCGTCAGGTACGCTTGGATGCCGAACACCGACGTCGCGCCGAACATGGTGGCGAACACCCATGCCTGGTGCAGTCCGTACCCAACGGAAAGCAGGGTGAGGTCGCCCAAGGCCGCGTCCTCGGCGAAGTCGGCGTTCACCGTTATACGCGGAACACGGATTCCCATGGCCCCTCCTTCGCGGATTCCTCTCCCAGCCCCTCTGCTGATGAAGATAATACTAACCGGGCTAATCTTTGTATAGGAGAATCGACGGAAAAGCCGAGAGGCCCCCTTTTGGAGACGACCACTTTGACGTGGGAAAATGAAAAAATAATCCTCTGAGGATGATGTTTGGGGCCGCAGATTGCCGCTGGGGGGCCTCGCTCGACCGCCCGCAGGCTCCCGCGGCCCGTCCGGCTGCGGGCGGGCCGGCTGGTCGTCCGGCCCGCGTTTCCGACAGCGGCGGGGGCGGTTCCCTACGCCACCGTGACCACCACGCTGTCCCAGCGCTCGAGGGGCGTGTCCTCGCCCTTGGAGCCTTCGGAGTCGTAGGTGGTCTGCGTGCCCGGCTTTTGGCTTGCCGCCTTGTGCACCGTGCACGTGTACTGCTCGCCGGACAGGTCGTCCGCCAAGCGGGAGACGCTGTAGTCGTGGATGGCGTCCAGCCCGTTTTGGCTCTCGCTGGACGTCACGGCCTCCTTCAGGCAGTCGCTTGCGGTGCTGCCCTCGGGGACCATGACAACCCCCGTCTTCACGCCTCCGTTCTGCGCGGTCCGGTCCACGGTGCACACGATCTCGATGGCGCCTTTGCCGTCCGCCGCGGCCACTTCGTCGTCGTGGACGTGGTAGTACGCGTAGGCGGGCGCGGCGACGAGCGCGCACGTGCAGCCCAGGGCCGCTGCGGCAAGGAGCCTCTTGCCGCGAAACGCGTTGGCCATAAGAGTTCCTTTCTGCGAAGGAGCCCCGCTTTTCGCAACGCAGGGCGGATTATAGGGCGGCCCCGCGCGTGCCGTCAAGGGTGAGCGCTGCGAGCTGTCTTGCGTTTTCCCATGTCATAGCCTTGCGGGGATGATGGGGCCACGCATTTCAGCCTTGCGGGATGATGGGTGCGCCCGCTACCTTCCTATAATCGGGAAGACGTCTTGAGAGGCGGGGCGCCCCGGTTTCGCGCCGTGCCCCGAAGCGCGTTTGCGCGGACCGTTTTGGCAACGAAGGAGGCATCATGGGAAACGACGCGGCAAAGCCGTTCGACGACCTGTGGAAAGCGGAGGCGGCAGACGACGAGTTCGATCCGCTGGCCGTAGACGACGGGCTTATAGACCAGGAGGAGATGGACGACGACAACCCGCTTGACACGGTGGATTTCCCCACCATGCGCAACATGCCGGAGGGCATGCGTCGCGAAGGGGTGTACACGCTCGAGAGGATGGGCGGCGCGGAGGCGGCGGTGAGGTCGCTGCTCGATCACAACCCGGCGCGGCGGCCCGTGCTGCTGGCCATCCTCGGATGGTGCGAGGACGGCTGCGCCACAAGCGAGCTGACCCGGCGCGTGGACGAGGCGCAGGAGCACAACCGCTCCGTGTACGCGCCCACCACGTTGTGCCGCATGCTGGAGCGGGCCGGCGCGCTTGAGCTGGAGATGCCCGAGACGTCCGACGCGCGCGAGGACGCGGCCGAGGGCGTGGAGTACCTGGAGATCAGGGAGCGGGTGGACCCGGTGTGGCGCTCCACGCCCGAAGGGCTGGCGGTGCGCGAGTCGCTGACCCAGGGTACGGCGTTTCGCGACATCGTGCTGGGCCGCGATGTGCGCTACGCTTCGGTGTACCGTGCGGTCATGGAGGCGGTTGAGCGCGCGCCTCGTTCGAAAGCCTACATAGACGCGCTGGTGGACGCGTTTCCCGAAGTGCAAAGCCCGCGGCGCTTCGGCGGGCATTTCGTGGACATGCTGGAGCGCACCGACGCGCTGGAATGGAGGGACCGCGCCTGGCGGCTGACCGATCTGGGGCGTTCCTTGTTGCCGGATGTGCGGGAATTGGCAGAGGCGCGGGCGGCTTCGTCCGACCCGTCCGGGAAGGAGAGCTGACATGGAGGAGAGGGTTGAATCGATGGGCGTTTCATCTGGCGGGGGTGCGCCTGCGGGCGAGGCCGGCGCACCTGCGGGCGAGGTGGACCTGGCTGCGCTCATGGATCTGCGGGCGCGCACCTACGGCATGCTCGCGCGGCTGTACCGCAAAGAGGTCGACCTCGACGTGCTGCGCGAGCTGCAGGGCATGCGCTTTCCCACCGCCACCGGCAACGCCAAGGTGGACGAAGGGTACCACCTGCTGTACGACTACCTGCGCGGCGCTTGGGACGACAGCGTGACCGAGCTGGCCATCGACTACGTGCGCACGTTCATCGGGCACGGCGTGAACGGCTACTCGGCGGCGTATCCGTACGAGAGCGTGTACACCTCCGAGCGCCGGTTGATGATGCAGGAGGCGCGCGCCGAGGTGCTCAAGACGCTGCGCGAGAACAGCTTGAAGCGCGGCAACTGGACGGAAGGCGAGGACCACGTGGCGCTGGAGCTTGAGTTCATGCAGCGCATGGCTCTGCGCACGGCCGCCGCGCTGCGCGAGGGCCGCGAGGACGAGGCGGTTAGGCACGTGCGCACGCAGCGCGCGTTCGCCCAGGAGCATTTGCTGAACTGGCTGCCCCTGCTCACAGGCGACATGCGCCTGTTCGCGCGCACGATGTTCTACCAGGGCCTCGCCCAGCTGACCATGGGCTATGTGGAGGAGGACGAAGCTGTGCTGACCGAGCTTCTAGACGGCGCGGCCGCGGAGGCCGACGAGTAGGGTTCTGCCGCGCTGCGCCGCCGCGCTGGCTGCGGCCGCCGGGGTGCCACGCCGCCGCGCTGTCTGCTGCGAACCTGGTTGCGGGGCCGGCGCCCTCGGTGGCGTCCCTGCAGGCGTTCGACGCCTGCAGGGACGGCTTGCTAGTTCAGTCCGAGTTCAGCAAGGAGGGCCTGGCCGCCGTCGGTGGTGGGGGCGGCGTTGCCGGCTTCGGCCAAAAAGCAGGTGGGGCGCACGACGGCAACGCGCCCGCCGTTTTCGGCGCGCACTCTGGTGACCTGCATCTTCGAGCGCTCGGCAAGCTCGAGGTCCGCCTTGCTGAAGTACGACACCACCAGCCGTCCGCCCGCCTTCGACACGGCGTTGGCGAAGCGCCTGCGGTCGCGGTTGAGCACGCGCTCGCGGTCCGCATCGGTGCTCACCGCCTCGAACGCGCCGCGTCCGGGGACGAAGCCGTCCACGGCCCCCATGACGAGCACGTTGTCGTAGTCGCCGCCGCAAAGCGCGTCGAAGTCGGCCACGTGCAAAACGTGCGGGTTCTCGGGCCACACGGGGTCGGTCACGCTCGCGCGCATCAGGCGGTAGAGCTGGCAGGCGTCCTCGTCGCCCACGATGGAGGCGTCCAGGTCCTCGAACTCGGGCAGCCCGTTTGCGCCGATGGCGCGCAGGACGGAGAACCCTTTGCGCCCGGTGTTCGCGGCGATGAACTCCTGGCCTGCGCGCCAGCGCTCGGCCAGGACGTTTGCGCGCAGGAACGGTTCGGGCTCGTCCTTGTCGCGCGATCCCACGGCTGCGAGCGCATCGTAGAGGCTCAGCCCGCCCTCGGAGGCGAACCGGGCCAGGTTGGCCCAGGCGTCGCTGTTGGTCAGGTGGTTGTCGAACCCGCACCAGCTGCGCCACGCCGTCAGATCGCGAGGGAGGGCTAGAAGCGTGAGCTTCGTGTACGCCACCAGGGCACGCGCCCGCGAGCTTTCGCGGGGGTCGCCGCCCAGGCCGGACAGCGCGCCCGCTGCGGACACGGAGAACCCGCGCGAGCGCAGCACCTTCTGCGCCATGAGGGCCCAGCGCCGATTGGGCACCACGATGCACGTGCGGCTCTCATGCGCGTCGCCCTGCGCATTCATGAGCGCGCGAAGGTACTTGGTCAGGCCGTTGAGCTCGTCGTCGGGCGAGGTCCACTTGACGGCGCGAAAGCGATCGACGGCGCCCGCGCGCCCGCCAGCCGCCGAGCGTCTGTCGGCCCCCTCGGCATCCGGCGACGCCTTGAACGCGGGGTCCATGTCGCCGTGGTCGCACAGGGCGTTCACGAAAGCCGCGACGTCGGGGTTCCCATAGGCTCCCGTCAGGGAGAACGTCTGCACGCCTTCGCGAAGCCCGTCGAATTGCGCGAACCCCTGCGGGCACGGGAAGTCCGTTGTCACCTCGAGCGTTTGGTTGGGGTTGCCGGCCACCGCAAGCTGCGTTCCCGCCAGAAGGCACAGGCACGTCTGCTGCGCGCGGCTCATGTTCTGGTAGTCGTCGCACAGCACGTAGGCGAACGAGCCGCGCGCCGCCTTGCCCGCGTCGCTTTGCAAAAAATCGACGGCCAGCGCGGGCGCCTCCTGCGCGAGCATGGCCTCGCGGGAGGCCAGCGTGCGCTCCATGAGGTCGAGCACGGCGCGTTCCTGATCGCCAACGCGCCAGTTCTCGCGCGGCTCAAGCTGCGCCATCTGCTGGTAGAAGTAATCCAGCATGCGGCGGAGCTTGCGGATGGGTGTTCCCAGCGTCTTCATGTCCTCCAGGAAGAAGTTGTACTCGGCGGGCGTCAGCATGCGCGGAACGCGACCCGTGGCCGCGCGCGCCGCAGGCGCGTCCAGCACGAGCGCGCACGCTTCCAAAGGCGTGAGCACGGCCACGGCCTCGGCCGCCGCGCCGTTGCCGTCCGCTGCCGCTTTCAAGCGCTGGCGAAACGCTTGGGCCGCGAAGCTGCTCGTCGTCTCCACCAAGATGGACGCCGGGTCGACGCCTGCGCGCAGCAGCTGGGCCGCTCGTCGCACCAGCGCCTCGGTCTTGCCGCTGCGCGCAGGGCCTTGCACTTTGGCCATGCGGCCGTCAAACGATGCGATGCCGTCTATCATGGGAAACCTCCTAGCGGGCGGATGCGGGTTGGGCGGGCGCGTCGTTCGTCGCGGCGCAGGCGCTCTCTGCTGCGCCTTCGGTTTCGTCCTCGACCTCGGCTTCGGCAGCGAACGCGCCCGTGCGCGAATCGAACGTTCGAGCACTTCCGTCAGTATACTCCACCTGCCATGTGCGATAGTCCAAGGCGAAGTCCGCCTCGTCCGCATCGAACCGATGCGTGTCCTCGTTCCCGTCGGCTTGCGGGCCGCCCGCTTCGGCCTTCCGTCCGCTTCCGGCGGCATCGCCCGGAGCGTTCGCGGTAGCCTGCTCGGCCGCCAACCGGGGCGATTCCAGGAAGGACTCCGCAGCCTCCCGTTCGGCCGCCTCGGCTTGCTCGGCCTTCCGACAGGCTTCGTCTTGCGCGCGCTTGGCCGCCTCGGCTTGCCGCTGCGCTTTGGCGGCCAGCCCGGCGGCGCGTTGGCGCTCGTATGCCGCGGGCGCGGGCAGCAGCACGCGCGCCGCGCCCTGGCCCAGGCGCCCGGCGCCGTAGGCGTTGCGCACGGCGGTGACCAGTGCGGCGGCGTCGGGGTCCACCGCGCCCGTGCTGTCGCAGCGCAGCAGAACGGACAGCTGCCCGTTCTGCAGTTCCAGCTCCATCCAGTCGAACGAGAGCTCGGGGCGGCCCTCATCGCGCTGGCGGCGGTTGAAAATGCGCACGTTGTTGCCCACCTTGTGCAGCTGGTTGCGAATCCAGCGCTCCATCACGTTGCTCCACAGCTCGTCGGCGCCCTTGGCGGACGGGTCCAGGTAGACGCGCGTGCCCATTTTCACCAAGAAGCGCGCGACGTTCACGGGCCGGCCGTCGGCGGGCTGGCCGCTGGCGAGCGGGGCGTCGGCGGGTCCGCTGCCTGCGTCAGCGTGCGTCCTCGCGCCTGCCGGATGCGTGCGCACGAGCGTGGGGCACACGTGCGCGTAGCAGCGGCCCACCTCCAGGCGAAGGTCCTCGGTGTCCAAACGCTCGTCCACGTCCAGGACGAGCGTGAGCGACGGATGCGGTTGTGCCATGGTCTGTCCTCCTTCTCGATGCGCGGTGCAAAGCGGGCGCGGCGGGCCGACGCGTCCCGGCCTCGCGCCCGCGGCGCGCTCTGCGTTGTCCGAGCCGTCTCAACCTCTTCGCCATTCCAGTATAGAAGCGTCTCCGCGCGCAAAATAATCCCTTGGGGATGATATGCGCGCTCAGAAGCATCCACCCCTTATGATTTGGGCTTTTCCTCCTTTCTTACAATCCGATGACGGAAGGGCCTCCCTGCGGAGGCAGACGTGCCGGCCGGCAAAGCGGCGGCGTTCCCCTCGATCGCCGCCGCTTTGCCGAAGACGGTGACGCCTGCCTGCGGACGGCCCGCAGCAAGACGAAGGAAACGAAGGAAAAGAGAGGAGGGGCATATGGCGAAACTCACGCTCACGCGCCGCAGCTTCATGAAGGCCGCCGCCGTGGCCGGAGCCGCGAGCACGGTGGGGTTTGCCGCCACGCCTTCCACCGCGCTGGCCGAGGGCGAGGATGCGACCGCAGGAGAGGTCAAGCGCATTCGCTCGTGCTGCCGCGCGTGCGGCAAGGTGGAGTGCGGCGTCTGGGTGACCGTGCAGGACAACAAGGTCATCAAAGTGGAAGGCGACGAGTCCAACGCTCACAGCCGCGGCCACTGCTGCGCGAAGTCGCAGTCGTCCATGCTGGCCCTGTACCACCCCGACCGCCTGCGCTACTGCATGAAGCGCACCAACCCCAAGGGAGAGGACGATCCCGGTTGGGTGCGCATCACGCTGGCCGAGGCGTTCGACGAGGCGGGCGCCAAGCTCAACGAGATTGTGGAGAAGTACGGCGGCGAGGCCAACTTCGCCATGGGCGGCACTTCGCGCGTGTGGGCGCAGCCTCCCTACGGCACGCTCAAGTCCATCTTCCCCACGCCCAACGCGCACCTGGCCTACGAGATCTGCAAGGGTCCGCGCCACTTCGCCGGCATCCTCACCGACGAGATCGGCTCGCCGTGGATGGAGGTTGAGCAGGGTCCGCTCGTGTACGTGCAGTGGGGCACCGCGGCCGAGTACTCCAACTACGACTCCACGAACCGCACCGTGGTGGACTGCAGCCAGCGCGCCTACAAGCATATATTGGTGGACCCGCGCATGACGCCGCTGGGCAAGGAGGCCGACATCTGGCTGCCTTTGCGCGTGGGCACGGATTTGTGCCTGTCGCTCACCTGGCTCAAGTGGATCATCGACAACGAAGCCTACGACGATTTGTTCGTGCGCCGCTGGACCAACGCTCCTTTCCTGTGGAACCCCGAGGAGGGCGGCCGCACGGCCAAGGGCTGGTTCATGGAGATGAACGGCGGCATCGACATGGAAAGCCGCCTGCTCACCGAGGCCGACCTTGACCGCGAATGGGTGAGCCAGTGGTGGGAGCCGGCCGATCCGCAGTACTCCTACCGCCGCTTCATCTGCTGGGATGAGAACAACAACAAGCCCACGTACTGGGACGCCGAGGCCTGCCAGTGGGAGGGCGAGAAGCACAAGATCCCGACCACCGGCACGTGGATCGAGCACCCCTACAAGCCCATCATGGCCGATGCATGGCTGCCCGACCCGTCGCACTTCGCCGATCCGGCCGATCCCACCTACGACGCGTACTGGAACGAGGGCAACGAAGGCGGCGCGAAGTCCAACCCGGCCGGCCTGCCCAAGAACCCGGCGCTGTTCCCCGGCGGCGTGGAGATCAAGCTTGCCGACGGGCGCACCATCACGGCGGGAACCGTGTGGGAGTCGTTCTCCGAAAGCCTTGAGGAGTACACGCTTGAGTACTGCGAAGAGGTCACCGAGGTCCCGGCGGACAAGATAGAGGAGGCCGTGCGCACCTACACCACGCGCCTGAACCCCCTGCACGGCAACGGCGGCATCCACTACCAGCTGGCCCCCGACCAGACGGGCCATGCGGTGCAGAACAGCCGCGCGCTGCAGCTCATCGCGTGCATCACCGGCAACTCCGACGAGCCCGCCGGCAACCGCGGCTCCTCCAAGGCCGAAGTGGACGGCTGCTGCGGCCGCGCCAACATGAAGGTGACCGATCATGAGCCGCAGGACTGGGGCATCCGCGAGGGCGTGGGCACCATGGAGCTGGGTGACACCCCGCGCGATTTGTCCGTGGAGGAGCAGATCCCGCTCATCCAGAACTTCGTGCAGCACCTCATAGACGAGGGCTCGCCGCTGGCCGAGCGCTACGGCAACCACGTGCCCTCCGACGAGGAGGCCCGCTGGATTGCCGAGCGCAAGGGCGGCGACTACAAGGCCAGCCGCGCCTGGCCGGGGCTGACCACCTCGTTCGACAGCAACGCCAAGCAGATCTCCGCGGAGCGCTTCCCGCTTCTGCGCTACTGGAACCGCTGGGCCGACTCGGCCGCCATCTGGGACTCCATCAACGAGATTGACACCCCGTACCAGATTCACGGCGGCGTGTGCATGTCCGGCGACTTCATGAACGAGTCCAACCTCCTGGAGGCGTGGGAGGCGCTCACCCGCCTGGACTTCTGGCTGGACTTCAACCTGTGGGCCTGCCCGAACAACGGCTGCGCCGACATCGTCATCCCGTGCCTGCATTGGCTGGAGGTCAACACCGGCCGCGTGTCGCAGGGCGCGGGCGGCATCTTCGGCGCGGGTCAGCGCGCGGCCGAGCCCATGGGCGATTGCATGTACGACCCGGTGTCGGTGATCTGCCTGCACCTGGCCATGGCCAAGGCCCTCACGGGCAAGGAGCATCCGGTGCGCGCGGACATTCCCGCAGAGCGCTCGGCGGTCATCTGGAACGACCGCGACCTGAACTACGACGGTTGGAACAACCTGGACTACACCCAGTTCGTGCAGATGGGCGGCCCGGTCACCTACGAGGAGCAGGAGTACCGCGTGCTCAAGGACGCCACCGACTGGTGGCGCATCGAGGAGTTCAAGGGCAAGGAGAGCCAGCCCGAGCAGGTCATCCCCGCGTTCCCTGACTACGCCGCGTCCGAGAAGCCGGACGCCGTGCTCAACGACGTGGCCGGCCCGGACTTCCCCGAGTTCGCCGCCAAGTTCCAGGAGGAAGGCTGGTTCGACTGCCGCAAGTGGCACCCCGAGCGCTGGGGCACCTACCGCCGGTGGGAGATGGGCTACCGTCGCCAGCAGGGCGGCTACAACCTGTACGCGGCCGTGGACGAGAAGTGCGGGTTCATGACCCCCACCGCCAAGGTGGAGGTGTGGTCCACCATCGCCGAAACCTACATCGGCGACGACACCCAGACGTTCGCCGCCACCTGCTCGCCGGCGCGCGCGGCCTACGACGGGGCCATTCCCGACATCGACAAGTTCCCGCACTGGTTCGAGCCGAAGAACTCCAAGGTGCAGGCGCCGCAG
>NZ_CBDTNW010000131.1:0-20330 GCF_965361815.1 Rubneribacter sp. | reverse complement strand
GCTCTGCGTCAATGCGTCTGGCTCGTATGAGGTTCGCCGTCCCGGCGAACGGCAGGGACGGCAGGTCGCGGACTTCCGCGCAAGCGCGGCGTCCGAGATGGCAAAAAATCACCGATTTCGGAAGCCCGCCTTGCCGCTTTCTGCCGTTTCGCGCCGCTTCGGGGCTCCCGAATCTTTGCGATCAGGCGTTTCGCGGCCTCGTTCGGCAAAGGGTTTCCGAAATCGGTGATTTTCCGCCACTTCGGAGGCGCCTTTCCGCCAAGCCGAGGCCGAGACGCCCCCGTCGCGCCCGCGACGCCCTCGCGCCCGTGCGCGGACCGAAACCCGAGCAAGGCCGAGGGACGCCGCATCGCGCGTGGCAGGACGCGCCGCCAGGGCGCTCTCGCGGCCGTTCGCGCGGACGCCCTGCGCGCCCTTCGCAGGCGGGCCCGCGTCCTCACGGACGGACGGTCGGACCTCCCTCCGTCCCCAAGCTCACCACGGTCTCGCGATGGCACTTCGGGCAGAACAGCGGGAAGTTCGCCAGCACGGTGTCGGGACGCGCCTTCGTGCGGGTCTTGCAGCCGCACACCGGGCAACGCACCCACCCCTGCGCGTCGACCGCGCAGCGCACGCCCGCGGCGCGCAGCCGGTCCGCGGACGTCACGGCGAGCCTCCCCGCGCCTCCACGAGCCGTTTCAACTCGTCGGCCGTCGCAGGGTCGGACGGCGGCTTCGGCACGCCCGCGGACACGTCGTAGTCGGAGTAGAAGATGGTGTTCCAGCCCGCACGGTAGAACAGGCACAGCCGCTCCACGTAGGCATGGGCCTCCTCGCGCCCCATGTCGTGGGCCACCACCTCGAAGATGCCGGTGAAGCACGCCGTGTTGATCATGTGCATGATCTCGGGCGTGAGGCGGCCCGAGGTCACGGCGTCGTTTCCCACGGCCTCGATGTAGCGGTACGTCGTGGCGCTGTCCAGCTCCACCATGCGGTGCATGAACCGCTGGTACAGGTCTTCTTTGCCTCCGCACACGAGGATCTTGAACTCGGCGAAGTGATCGTACAGGAAATCGACCATCCAGCCGATGCCCCGGTCGGCGTAGGCGTTCATCTCGGTTCGCTGCATCGCGGGATCCATCTGGCCGAAGTCGTCGAAGCAGCGCTCCATCCTCGCGTACAGCTCTTCGATCACCGGCCCCACCACGGCTTCGTACAGCGCCGCCTTGTCGGGATAGCGCACGTAGATCGCGCCCTTGCTCGACCCGGCGCGCTCGGCGATGGCGCGCAGCGACGCGGCTTCGTAACCCTTCTCGAAAAACTCCTCGCGCGCGGCGGCCAAAAGCCGCTCGGTCGCGTCCTCATCGCGCTTCACGCCTCGCTCCCTCATCATCAAGACCTTCGGTTTCAAACCACCGGTTTTGATTATAGGGACAAGGAACACATATGTCAACTAAGGATAACTTATCTCAATGTCACCAGGACGTAGCCCCCTCCTACGGCTGCGGAACATCGTCCCCAAGCCGCCACTCGCCAGCGCGCTGCTGCTCGGACCACATGTCGGCGTACAGGCCGCCCGCCGCCACAAGCTCGTCATGCGTACCGCTCTCCGCGACGACCCCGCCATCCACAACCACGATGCGCGCGGCGCTGCGGACGGACCGCAGACGATGGGCGATCACGACCACCGTTTTGTCGCGCACGAGCTCGGCGACGGCCCGTTGGACGAGCACTTCGTTTTGCGGATCGAGCGACGCCGTCGCCTCGTCGAGCAGCACGATGGGCGCGTCCTTCAAAAGCGCGCGGGCAATGGAGATGCGCTGCTTCTCGCCGCCCGAGAGCGTGCAGCCGCCCTCGCCGACCACCGTGTCGAAACCCTGGGGCAGCCGCTCGATGAACTCGAGGCACGCCGCGCGGCGGGCCGCATCGCGCACCTCCTCGTCGGTGGCCCCCTCGCGCCCCATGCGGATGTTCTCCGCTATGGTGTCCTGGAACAGGTACACGTCTTGGAACACGATGCTCACGCGCGAAAGCAGCGCGTCTGCGCCCATGCGCTTAAGCGGCACGCCGCCGAGGCGCACCTCGCCTGCGCGCGGATCCCAGAACCGGGCCATGAGCCGCACGACCGTCGACTTGCCCGAGCCCGAGCGCCCCACGAGGGCGGTCATGCCGCCCTGCGGCGCTTCGAGGGAAAGCCCGCGCAGCACGTCGTCCGGCGCGCCTTGCGCGGCCTTCGCCCCCGGCGCCGCATCGGCGTCCGGGCGCTCCTTTCCCGGCGCGCCGTAGCCGAACACAACCTCCTCGAACGCGTAGTCGAACCCCTGCGCCGCGCGTCGCTTCTCCAAAGCCGGCTCGGAAAGCTCGGGCTCGTCGAGCACCGCGTCGATGCGCCGCGCCGCCTTGTCGGCATGCGAGAAGTCGGACAGGAAATAGAACAGCGAGATCACCGGCTCGTACAGGTTCAGAGCGACCAGCAGAAACACCATGAAGGAGAACGGGTGGAGCGCGCCCTGCGACAGAAGGGCCGTGCCCGCGGCCATCACCACGCCGATGCCGCACGACAGCACGAGCCGTCCGAACACGGCCACAGGACGCGAGGCCGCCTCCTTCCTGATGGACACGCGCCGCAGCTCATCGAAGCTGCGCTCGAGCGCGGCGAACTGCTCGCCCGCCAAGCCGAACGCTTTGAGCGTGCGGATGCCGCGCGCGTACTCGATGCTGCGCGCGTCGCTTTCCCGCAAGGCGCGCGCCATCTCGTCTGAGACGCGCGAGAGCCCCCGAAACCCCAGATAGAGAAACGGAAGCGCCAGCGGCACCACCGCAAGCGTCGCAGCGGCCATGCGCACGTCGAACACGGCGAGGAACACCGAGAACACCGCGAGCCTCGCGAGGATGCACCCCGCCTGCGATAAAAGCTCGCCGCCGTAGTTCTCCACGGTGCGATAGTCGCGCAGAAGCACCGAAGTCAAATCACCCGCATCGCGCTCGCTGTAGAAGCCCATCGGCAGCCGCCTGAGCTTCTCCCCCATCGCAAGGCGCGCCTCGAGCACGATGTCGGCCGTTCCCGCGCAGGTCAGAATGTATATCTTGCGAGAAGAGAGGTACGACAGCACAAGCTGGGCCGCAAGCGCGACGAGGCAGAGCGCAAGCGCGCGGACGTCGAGCGTCGACCCCGGATCGGCGATGGGGCCCATCAGCACGTACACCGCCACCACCATGATGCCCGTCGGCAGCGAGCTGACCATCGAGTCGAGAATGCGCCATCCGACCATCGCGCAGTAGTTCTTGGGCCTCCTGAGCGTCAGGCGATTGAGCGATTCTGCAAGGCTACCCACGACGATCCCCCTTCCCTGCGGCCATGTCCCACGCGTCGCGCCGCTCGTTCGCCTCGACCATCCGGCGATACAGCGCGCTTTTTCGCACGAGCGCATCGTGCGGGCCCTGCGCCGCAAGCCGGCCCTCGTCCATCACGAGGATGCGGTCTGCGGCTTCGACGGTCTTCAGGCGATGGGCGATGATGAGCACGGTCTTGTCCCGCGCAAGCCGCGCGAACGCCTGCTGGATCCTCCCCTCGTTCTCGGCGTCGGCGTAGGCCGTGGCCTCGTCGAGCACCACGATGGGCGCGTCTTTCAGAAACACGCGCGCGATGGCCACGCGTTGCGCCTCGCCGCCCGACAGGTACATGCCGCCCGGCCCGATGCGTGTGTCAAGGCCCTCGGGCAGGCGCGCCACCACGTCGTCGATGCACGCCGCCCGCGCCGCCGCGAGCACCTCGTCGCGCGTGGCGGCCTCGTTTCCCATGCGGATGTTCGCCTCCAGCGTGTCGGCCAGCAAGAAGGTGTCCTGGAACACGAACGACACGGTGTCGGAAAGGCGCTGGGACGAGAGCTCGCGGACGTCCACGCCGCCCACGCGCACCGAGCCCTCATCCGCGTCGAAGAACCGCAGGATGAGCGCCGCGATGGTCGACTTGCCGCCGCCGGAAGGGCCCACGAGGCCCGTGATGCTGCCGGAGGGAAGCCGAAAGCTCACGTCGTCGAGCGCCCGCGGCCCGTCCGGCCCCGCATACGAGAAGGACACGTGGGAGAACTCCACGCTCGCGTCTTGCGGCTCGCGCGGCTCGACGGGCTCGACGAGATCGGGATAGTCGAGGATCTCGTCGATGCGCTCGACCGCCGCGTTCACGCCGCTCATCGTCACCGTCTGGGTGATCATCTGCAAGACGGGCTCTTTCATCCCCACCCCCACGAGGAAGAACAGAAGCACGGTGGACACGAAGCGCGCGTAGGACTGCCCGTCGGCCGAAACGCCGGGCAAGACGAGCAGCACCGCGATAAGCAGACATAGCATCTGGGCGCCGATAGCCGCGTACATCCCGCCCATGCCCGAAGCGTTGAAGTACGTCGCCCACTTGATGTTGCCCACGTACTCGCGCGCGTCGGCCTCGAAGCGCCGAAACGCCGAGAGGCTGCGATTGAACACCTTCACCACCGACATGCCGTGCACGTACTCCACCGTGGTGCCCTCCAACGTCTCGCCGGACGCGCGCATGGCCGCCTGGCACGCCGCCCCCTCCGGCGTCGCAAGAGCGCGTCCCATCAGGATGAACGCCGCCACGATGGGGATGACGAGCGCGAGCGCGAGCCGCCAGTCCACCGCGAGCAGACACGCGATGGCCACAAGGGGAAGCGAGACGGCCGACGCGGCGTCGGCCAGATGGTGCGCCGCGAAGCCCTCGATCTGCTCGACGTCGGCGCTCATCACCTTCTTCACCTCGCCCTGGCGTACGTCGGAGAAGAATCCGGAGGGCACGCGCGCGAGCTTTCCCATAAGCTGCACGCGCACCTCGTACAGGATGTTGAACGCCGCCGTGTGCGCGAGCATCGTGGAGAGGTACATCGCGACGCCGTACACCGCCGCAGCAGCCAAGGCACCGGCCGCAAGCGCGGCCATGAAGCGCCAATCGATGGAGGTCAAGTCGTGGAAATGCATAACCACCTGGTCCATCATGAAGTACACGAGGATGAAGGGCGAGAACCGCGCCGCCGATGCCGCAACGGCCAGCGCGACCGCGCCGACGAGCAGCCCGCGCTTGCGCCCCGCCAGCTCCATGAGGCGCGCGAGGCCCTGCTTGCGCTTGGGGCGCGCGGACGGGATGCTCGCGGCGGGGGCGTCGCTGGGAGTGTGCGCGGCGGGGGCGGTCTCTCTGCCAGAGCCGCCCGCAGCGGGGGCGGGCGGAGATGCCGCAGCCCTTTCGTAGAACGCGCGCTGAGCCTTCG
Source organism: Rubneribacter sp. (assembly GCF_965361815.1). Lineage (NCBI taxonomy): Bacteria > Bacillati > Actinomycetota > Coriobacteriia > Eggerthellales > Eggerthellaceae > Rubneribacter > Rubneribacter sp. Next base: position 15,073 of record NZ_CBDTNW010000131.1, on the reverse strand, counting down.
AGAACACCGTCGAAAGCGCAGGGCGCACCGCCGTCTTCGCCTTCATGCTCCGCTCCCTTCCTTAAATGACCAATTTCTTAGTTTCAGTCATTTAAGTTAGCATACGATAACTTGCAAGGCAACGGGAAAATGACCATCTTTCAACTTTCGGTCATATAGGTTACGATGGCACGGAGGACGTCAGATGCCGCCAACCGTGCAGAAACAGATGTTTCACATGAAACATCTGTTTGGCTCGAAGGCGCCGAACCGAGAAAAACGGCTTCGCTCGCCCATCGCGCCTCCGATCATGCGGCCCATCGCGTGGCCGGAGGCGGCGCAGCGCGACCGCGAGGCGAGAGCCGGCGCGCCGAGTATCGTGCGCGGCGCGGCGCTCGACCCGTGAACGACGAACAGGATGCACCCGCAAGCGGCTTGCAACGCGGCGCGCGGCGTGCGAGTACAGATCAGCTTGTGGCGCGTGTCCTGCACGCTACCCAGGTCGTGCGACCCGCCGACGAGGCAACCCGCGGTCGCGTCGCGAGCGCGGCGGCGCGGCGACAGACACGCAGGTCGTACGGTATACGGACAACGCGGTAGCGCAAGACGGCGCGCGGCCTGCGCACAACGCGGAGCGCGCACCCGCAGACGACGCGCGGCGCGCCCCGCGCGGTCAGCCGACGCCCTGCCCGCCGCGATGCGCACCCGACGACAAGGAGGACGCCATGCCCGCGATATTCAACGAAGCCCGCCGCGCGGAGATACGCCAGAGCCTGCTTGCGGCGGGGTTCGACCTCATGAGGGAGCGCGGTCTGCGCCGGCTCACCATCGACGAGGTGACGAGCCGCGCGGGCATCGCGAAGGGGACGTTCTACAGCTTCTTCCCCTCCAAAGAGGAGTTCGTCTACCAGATCGTGGTCAAAGGGCGCACGCGCGTCGCAACGGAGCTCGAAGAGCTGGCCGACCGAGCCGGCGGGAAGATCGACCGCGCGGCTTTCGAGAGCTGGCTTTCGCGCATGTGGCGCGACGGTGCCGAGCTGTACCGTGCCGTCGGCGTCGACGGCTGGCGCTATCTGAGCGAGAAATGGCCCCGCGAGCGCTCCTTCAGCCCCGATGTCGACCGAGAGACGTCCGAATGGATCCTCTCGAAGCTTGACGGCGTAAGCCCGCATGCGGACTGGCGAACGTTCGCGAACCTTCAGAAGGCCATCGCCATGCTCTACCTCAACGAAGAGAACGTGCACGCCGACGCGCTCGACGCCACGGTCGGCATCATCATCGACGCCATGGCGCGCGCCCTCTTCGACGCCGAGCGCGCTACGCGATTCCCCGAGGGGGAATCGTCCGAGACCGTCGGTACTCCGACGGAGCGACGCCCTGGAGGCGCTTGAACGCCTCGGCGAACTTGCTGGGATTCGAGTAGCCCGCGCGCAGGGCCACCTCGGCCACGTTCAAGCAGGTGGAGGCCAGGAGGTCGGCGGCAAGGCGCATGCGGCGATCACGCACGAAAGCGGCCACCGACATGCCCTGCACGCTGCGGAAATACCCGTTCAACGTGGCCGCCCCCACGCCGAAGCGGCGGGCGAGGGCACGCACGTCGTGGGGCTCGGCGGGCGCGCGCTCCACCTCGTCGCGCACGGCGCACACCATGCCCATCTGCGCCGGCGTGAGGAACGTCGGTGGGCGCGCTGCGGAGAAATCCCGCGTGAACAGGTCGGACAGAAGTCCCATGAGGCCGATCTTGCAGCGCGCGGCGTCCAAACGCTCTGCAGCGGCGCCGATGCGCCCCATCGCGTCGTTCAGCGCCCAATCCCCCGAGAACACCACCGTCGTATCCGGCCCGCCCACCCACGCATCCAGCGGAATCCCCGTCTCTGCCAACGCCGCGAAGGAGGGGTCCCGCAGCACGCGCGTGCTCACGAACAGCTCCACGCCCCGATAGCGCCCCGACGGGTACCGGAACTCGTCCGGCTGCGTGCGCGCATGCCCCACGCAGAAATCGCCCGCCCCCACCACGGCGAAGCCCTCGGACGGCACCAGCACCTCGCAGCGGCCCTCCATGCAGAAGTTCATCGAGAACCACGTGTCGTCCAAAAGGCGACCCGCGTCCCCGTCCTGCGGCGGCAGCAGGTTCGGGCACCGCTCCACCTCGAAGTCCACCGTGCTCGCCAGAAACCACGGCGACACGACGAACGTGCGCATGGTGCCGCGCCCCAACGGCTCGTCGAGCAAAAGCTCGTAGCACCGCCCGTCGAACGAGACATGCATGCCTGTCGATAGATGAATCTTTTCGAGCGAAAAAGGCCCACGCATACCTCATCTCCTTTCTCTTTCCGCATTATAACCGCCTAGGAGACCTTTTAATTCGATAAGGCTAACTTGCTGCGATATGGAGTTAAAGCGTGCAAACGGAGTTGAAGCCCCACGCGCGCAGCGCCTACCATGAAACGCGTTGCGCCCGCCGCGAGGCCGCTTGGCGCAGCGGCGAACCGAGAGAGGAAGGACCCCCTATGATGAAGTTGAGCGACGCCCCGGAGGGCGCGCGCGTGCGCATTGCGGCCACTGCGGGCACGGCGCGCTTCCTGGGGCGCGTGACCGCCATCGGGCTCACGCCGGGCTGCGTGCTGGACGTGCTGCAGAACCGGCGGAAGCGCCCGGTGCTGGTGCGATGCCGCGACAGCGCCATCGCCATCGACCGCGGCGACTGCGAGAGCATCCGCGTGGAGGAGGCGCTATGAGCTGCGATCAGTGCGATGGGTGCGCGGCGGGCGCAGCCAGCGGCGCGGCGGGCGCGGGGGCCGCGACGGGCGGCGCTTCCGCAGCGCGCACGCCGGGCACGCGGCGCATCGCCCTGCTGGGCCAGCCCAATTCCGGCAAGTCAACGCTGTTCAACGGCCTCACCGGCGCGCGGCAGCACGTGGGCAACTGGCCCGGCAAGACGGTGGAGCGCAAGACGGGCACCTTCCAGCACGGCGGGCGCGCCTACGAGGTGGTGGACCTGCCCGGCTCCTACGCGCTGTCGGCGATGTCGCCGGAAGAGGAGGTGACGCGCGATTTCCTCGCGCAGGGCGGCCTCGACGCGGTGCTGGTGCTGGCCGACGCCTCCCAGCTGGAGCGCAGCCTGTACATGCTGGCCGACTTCGCCGGCATCTCCTGCCCGGCCGTGCTGGTGCTGAACCTCATGGACGTGGCCGAGGGGCAGGGCAAGCGCATCGGCGCGGCGACCATCGAGCGGCGGCTGGGCGTGCCCGTGGTGCCGCTCGTGGCCGCCGACCGCACGCGCTACGACGCGCTCTACCAAGCGCTGGAGCGCGCATGCGATAAGCGGGCCGTCATCGACCCCGCCGCCCTCGAGCATAACATGGCGCAGCGCTTCGGCAGCACGTGGGACGCCGTGGCGGCCCAGCTGCCGGAGGAGGGCATCGGGCCGCACAGCCGCTTCTGGCTGGCGGCGAAGCTCATCGAGGGCGACGGTCCAGCGCGCGAGCTGGTGCAACAGCACGTCGATGCCGCCGCGAACGCCGCCCTCGACAAGGCGCTGCGCGGCGTGAAGGACGGCATCCAGAACGCGGGCGCGGCGCGCTTCGCATGGGTGGAGCAGCTGATCGCGGGCGCGGTGGAGCGCGAAGGAGAGGCCGCGTGCGGGCGCGAGGCAAACGCCGTCCCGGCTGCGGGCTCGCACGAGGCAGCCTCCACCGCAAGCGCCGGCAGGGCGAAAGCCGCATCGCCGCTCTCGCGCTTAGACCGGCTCGCCACGGGCTCGCGCCTCTCCAAACCCCTCGCCGTCGGCATGATCCTCCTCGGATTCGTGCTGGCGTTCGTGCCGGCGATACCCATCATGATGGTGGGCGGGATGATCTCCTCCATCGGGCAGGAAGCCGCCTTCGCGCTCTCGGGCGCAGGCGTCCCCGATGTGGTGGGCAGCTTTCTTTCGGGCGTGGTGTGCAACAGCCTGTGCTTCGGCACCATGATGGTGGGCTACGTGTTCGGCATCAACCTCGTATTCGGGCTGTACGAGGAATCGGGCTATATGGCGCGCATCAGCTACGTGTTCGACCATGCCATGTCGCGCTTCGGGCTGCAGGGCAAGTCGCTCATGCCCTTCCTCATGTGCTTCGGCTGCACGATGGGCGGCGTGTCGGGCTCGCGCGTGATCGACTCGTGGGGCCAGCGCATGCTCACCGTCATGATGGCGTGGGCCATCCCCTGCGGCTCCACGTGGGGCGTGGTGCCAGTGCTGGCCGTGGCGTTCTTCGGCATGGGCGCGCCGCTGGTCATCGTGGGCATCTTCTGCGTGTGCGTCCTGCTCATGTGGGCGGTCGGCCGCCTGTTCGGGCCGCGCTTGGTGAAGGAGGGCGAGCGCGCCGGGCTGGTGATGGAGCTGCCGCCCTACCACCGGCCGCGCCTGGGGAACGTTTTGCATGGCGCGGCCCTCAAAAGCCGCCAGATGTTCGTGCGCGCCATCCGCGTGGTGGCCATCTTCGCGTTCGCCATCTGGGCGCTCACCTATACAAGCACCGGCAGCGTGGAGGGCTCGGCGCTGTACGCAATCGGCACCGCCATCGAGCCGATCACGCAATTCTTCGGCATGGGCTGGCAGACGTTCACCGCATGGCTGTGCGCGCTCGTGCTGAAGGAGTCGGCGCTCGGCGTGCTGTCGGGCCTGTTCGCGGGTGGAGCCACGCCCAACGTGGCCGTCGTCACCGCCGTGACGGGCGGCGTGGCCGTGGCCGGCAACATCGGAGAGATCATGGCGCAGGCCATCTCGGCGCCCGAGGCGCTGGCGTTCATCTTCGCGTTTACGTTCAACATGCCCTGCGCCGCCAGCGTGTCGGCCACCTGGGGCGAGGTGCATTCCACCAAGTGGACGGTCATCACCGCCACGTTCTACATAGCCAGCTCGCTCATCCTGGGCTGCATAGTGCTCCACGCAGCCTCGCTGTTCTTCTAACGCGTGCAAAACGCAGAGGATGCGCGACGCGGACGAAAGCGACGACGCACGGTGACGGCACATGGCATCCGCACCATGTGCCGTCACCTTCATGCACCGTAAGGGCGCATTTTTCGTCGCAAGATGCACTGCGATAGTGCATCTTGGAAGATGCTATTTGCCGAACAGCTCGCTGTGCGAGCCGGTGCGAACGGCGGTGAGGATGAGCCTATCTCGGTCGATGCGGTAAATGAGCAGCCAGTCGGGGGCGACGTGGCACTCCCGATGCCCAAGGTAGTCCCCCGCCAGCTCGTGGTCGCGCAGACGCGCGGGCAGGGGGTCGCCGGCCGCCAGCATCTTCAACGTCGCGGTGAGCTTCGCCACAACGCGACCTTGACGCTTCATGCGCTTGTAGTCCTTCTTGAACTTCGAGGTGTAGAGGATCTTCATTCCAAGCTCATTCCTCGTCGTCATCAAGCGAGGCCATCATGGCCTCAACGCTGTCGAACGGCCCGATGAGGTTGCGGCCGTTCAGGGCATCGTCCATAGCGGCAAGCGTCTCCTCGTTGAAGCCGTAGGGGTTCGCGGGGTCGAAGGGAAATCCGCCCCGGCGGTTGAAGGCCGACACGAACATGCGCATCGCGTTGGCGGGCGTGGTGCCGATACGCTCGCAGATCTCAACGAAGCGGTCCTTCTCGCTCGCGGTCACCTTCGTGCTGAGCGGCGCGTTCACAAGTGCGGTGGCCATAGCGTCCTCCTTCCAAAAGTCTCCTATTGTCATCCATTGTAATACGACGAAAGACTTTCGACAACCTTTCACGCCGAATGCCGCAAGCTCACAGCCCTTGCTGCCGCACTGCCGACCGTCGAACCGCTGAACCGCCTGCCGCTTGCCGATCCGACGCATCGGGATTCGTCACGAAGCCTCAGGCAACGACTGCCGTTCCCGCCCGAGGCCCGCCCCGGCCGCCGTCAGGCGCGCACGTCGAGGAACCGCGCGAGAGGAATGCGGCGCACCTCCCTTTTGTCGGCCGTGCGCGGACGCTACCTCGCGAGCCGCCAACCGGCGGCCTCGCGGCGCAGGTTCACGAAGTCGCGGTAGATCCCCGTATCGCGCATCAGCTCCTCGTGCGTCCCGCGCTGCACGATGCGGCCCTCGTCCACCACGATGATCTGGTCGGCATCGGCCACCGTGTTCAGCCGGTGCGCGATGGCGACGAGCGTCTTGCCGCGCGTCAGCTCGGCGATGGCCGCCATCAGCTCGTGCTCGTTCTCCGGGTCCACCGAGCTGGTGGCCTCGTCCAAGATGACGATGGGCGCGTCTTTCATGATGGCGCGCGCGATGCTCACGCGCTGGCGCTCGCCGCCCGAAAGCGACGCGCCGCCCTCCTCCAGCACCGTGTCGTAGCCCTGCGGCAGCGCGCTGATGAACTCATGGCACCGCGCCCGCTTCGCCGCCTGAACCACCTGCTCGTGCGTGGCGTCCGGCACGCCGAACTTGATGTTGTTCTCCACGGTGTCGTTGAACAAATACACGTTCTGAAACACCATCGACACGTTCGCAAGCAAACTCTCCGCCGTGCCCTCGCGCACGTCGGTCCCGCCCACGCGCACCGCGCCGGCGTCCACGTCCCAAAAGCGTGCGATCAGGTTCACGAGCGTCGTCTTGCCCGAGCCGGACGGCCCTACGATGGCGCAGGTGGAGCCCTCGGGGATGCGCAGCGACACGTCGTCGATGACCCGCCGGTCCGCGTCGTAGGCGAAGCTCACGCCGTCCAGCTCCACGTCGAAGCCGCGCGGCTCAAGCGGCGCGTCTGTCGTATCCTGCTTCGGGATGGCGCACACCTCGTCCACGCGGTCCAGCTCGCCTTCGATCTTCTTCGTGAGAAACGCCGCGTCGTTGGCGTGGATGAGCTCGCCGTAGATCATGAACGCCGCCACCAGCAGCGTGAGCGCCCACGACAGCGGCAGCGCGCCGTTCAGGTACAGCGCGCACGCGGCGAACAGCACCGCACAGCTGGCCACGTTGAACACGAGCGCGTACAGCTTGAGGACGCCCTGAGCCGCGGCCTCCTGCCGGTAGTCGGCCTGGCGCTTCTGCTCGAAGGACGCTTTCGCGGCCGCCAACGCCTCGTCGGGCGTGCTGAACGTGCGCAGCACGGCCATGCCGCGGGCGTACTCGATCACCTTGTCGCTCATGGCCTCCTGCGCGGCGGTCACCTCGCGCGTCACGCTCGTGGCGCGACGGCGCAGCACGTTCAGCACGTACAGCCCCACCGCGATGCCCGCGAACGTGATGGCGGCCACCGGCCACGCCACGAACAGGAAGAACGCGCTCATGATCACCGCCATCGCCACGCCGCCCGAAAGGCCCGTCAGGCAGATGGTCATGAACTCCTCCAGCTGATGCACCGTGGTGGTGAGCGTGGTGGTGATGGCCGACAGGCGCTGCTCGGAGAAGTAGCCCATCGGCGCGCCCTTCAGGCGGTCGCCCACGCGAAGCCGCAGGTCGCGGAAGATGTCGAAGCCCTGCGCATCCATCTTGATGTCCACAAGGTACTGGAACACGTACTGCCCCGCCACGCTGACGAGCAGGATGCCGAGGCATTGCAGCGCCACGACGCCGTCCAAGCGGTCGCGATTCTCCAGCGCCCAGAACACCGCGCCCAGCATCCCCGCCATGAAGAACGCCTTCAGGACGTTGCACACCATGCCCACGATCAGGCTGCGCCGCGCCGCCGGCGAAAAGCTGGCGGCCAAATCGAGCACCCGCTTGACAAGCGCGAACATACCTACCTCACCTTCCTTTCGCCTGCGGAAGAGCTCGAATCCACCCGCGTTTCGTCCCCCTGCGCCACCCGCGTTTCGCCCTCTTGCGCCGCATGCCTTTCCCCTTGCGCCGCGCGCCCCTCTTGCGTCGCGCGAGCGCCATGCGCGCCGCCCGCCTCCCGCGCCGCGCTCGATGCGGGGGCCTCCGAAGAAAGCGCGTCCGCGTAGCGGCTCCACATGCGGGCGTACACCTCGCAGCCTTCAAGCAGCTCTTCGTGCGTGCCGCGGCCGACGATGCGCCCGGCGTCCATGACGAGGATCTGATCGGCCCCGCGCACGGTGGACAGGCGGTGCGCGATGGTGACGAGCGTCTTGCCGGCCACCAGCTTGCTGATGGCACGCTCCACCAACGCCTCGTTCTCGGGGTCGGCGTAAGCCGTCGCCTCGTCGAGGATGACGATGGGCGCGCCCTTCAAGATGGCGCGCGCGATGGCGATGCGCTGCTTCTCGCCGCCGGAAAGCCGCTCGCCCGCCTCGCCGGCGCGCGTGGCGTAGCCTTGCGGCAGACGGCTCACGAACTCGTGGCACCCCGCAGCGCGCGCAGCGGCCTCCACCTCGGCGTTGCTTGCCGAAGGGCGTCCCATGCGGATGTTGTCGGCGATGGTGCGGTCGAACAGAAACGTGTCCTGGGCCACGTAGGACACGTGCTCCATAAGCTGCTCGAACGGTATGTCCCTCACGTCCACGCCCCCGAACGCCACGCGGCCCGACGTGGCGTCCCAGAACCCGGCCATGAGCTTCGCCACGGTCGACTTGCCCGAACCCGACGGGCCCACGATGGCCGTGACCTGCGCGGGACGCGTCTTAAAGCTCACGTCGTGCAGCACTTCGGCCCCCTCGTGGTAGGAAAACGACACGTTCTCGAACGAGAACGACTCGCCAGCAAGCCGCACGCGATCGCAGGGGCGCGAAAGCTCCGGCTCGCCCAGAAAGTCCCAGATGACGTTCAGGCACACGTCCATCCGCGAGATCATGCCGCCGGCCTGCGCGAACTTCAGAAGGGGGCCGACGAACCCGAGCGGTATGACGATGCACGTCAGAAGCGCCGGCAGCGCCAGCTGGCCCTGCGCCATGAGCCACACGCCCAAAGGCAGCGACACAAGCAGCGTGCAGGGCACCATCGCCTTGACGGCGGCCATCCACACCCAGCTTTGCCTGAACCAGGCCAAGGTGGAATCGTGGTACTCGGCCACCGCCTCGGAGAACCCGCCGTACGAGCTGGCCGTGCGGCCGAACGCCTTGATCACCTGGATGCCGTTCACGTACTCCACCAACGACGAATTCATCCGCTGCTCGCTTGAGATGTAACGGGCCATCTTCGGCTTGTAGTCGCGCATCATGGCGGCGTAGAACAGCACGCCCAAGGGGATGGTGGCGAGGCCGGCCAGCCCCATGCGCCAGTCGATGAGAAACACGATCGTCATGGCGAGCAAAGGGCCGAACACGTTCGAGGGCAGCTCGGGCATGAAATGCGCGATGGCGTCCTCGAGCTGGTTCACGTTGTCGACGAAGCGGTTCTTGAACGTGCCGGTGGGCGTATCGATGATCGTGCCCATGGGCACGCGCTCCATCTTCTCGGCCATCTGCTCGCGCATGGTGCGCAGCGCCTTGAACGCGATGCGGTGGCTCATCATGGACGAGCGCCACGTGAAGAAGAACCGCGCCGTATGCGCGAGCGCGGCGACGCCCGCCAGCAAAGCCGCGCGATCGAGCGTGAGCGTCCCCTCGACAAGCCCCGCCGCCAGAAACGCGATCACCACATAGGGCACCATGCCCGCCACCTCGCCTGCGCAGGCGAGCGCAAGCGAGCACACCATACGCCCGCGGTCGGGTCGCATGAAGTAGTACAGCTTCGCGAACGCGCTCGGACGCATGTCACACCTCATCGGAGAAGCCTCCATTTCAACTCCTTAAGTTAGCCATTAGCAACTTCTTACAGCATGCCTCATATCGAGGGAGCGGAAGGCCGGCAACGAAAAGCCTTGCCGCATCGCGGCAGCGAAACGCCCGTCCGGGGACGCCTCGCGCCCCGGCGGCCCTTCGTCACCCATGTGCCGCCCGCCACGCCTTCGGCGCCCTGCCCGCCTCCTTGTCGTCACCCGCGCCCCGCCCTCGTTGCGCGGTGAGAGCCTGCGAAGATCAGCGCAGCTCGATTCTCCGATCGCCCGCCATACGGGCCAAAAGCTCGTCATGGGTGACCACCACCACCGTCTTGCCCGCACGGGCGAGTTGCTGGCACCACGCGGCCACCTGCGCGACCCCGTAGCCGTCGAGGCCGCTCGTGGGCTCGTCCAGCACGACGAGATCGGCGTCCGAGCAATACGCCGCCGCCAGCGTCACACGTTGCTTCTGGCCGCCGGAGAGGCTCGCGGGATGGCGGTCGGCCAGATCGGCGAGACCGAACGCCTCGAGCGCCTCCCATGCGCGCGCCTTCAGCGCGTCGTCCACCGCACGCCCCAGCACCACCTCGTCGGCCACGCTGCCGGCGTAAAGCTGGTAGTCGGCATCTTGCATCACGAAGTAACTGCGCCGACGTCGTTCGCGGCACGGCACAAAGCGGCCATCAAACGTCACGCGTCCCGCCTGTTCGCGCACCGCGCCGCACAGCACCTTCGAAAGCGTGGTCTTGCCCGCTCCGTTCGGACCCTCAATCACCGTTACCGCCCCACAGGGAAACGAGGCGTCGAAATCGCGGATGCCCCGCTTTGTGGACGGGTAGCGATACGCCAGCCCTTCAACCCGCCAACCGCCCGCCGCAGGCGCAACGCCGCCGCTGCCCGTCGCAGATGCGGCCATGTCCAGATGCCGCAAGCCGTACGCCTCCGCATCGGCCTGCCTAAGTCGCGCAAACTCATTGGCGCTCCACCGCTTCACAACGCGACCGGCGCGCAGGCACGCATACTCGTCGGCCACCGACAGCAGCTGATGAAGCCGATGCTCGGACACCACCACCGCAGCGCCGCGACGCTTGAGCTTCGCCAAAACACATACGAGCGCATCTGCCCCCTGCGCGTCCAAGTTGGACGTAGGCTCATCCAGAACGAGCACGGCCGGATCGCACACAATGGCGGCAGCAAGGGCCACACGCTGCTTCTGGCCACTCGACAACTCGGAGAGCTTCTCGTCCAAAAGCCCTTCCACGCCGCACGTTTCGGCAACGACGCGCACACGGCGCACGATTTCAGCGGGAGCCACGCCCAAATTCTCAGCCGAAAACGCAATCTCGTCACCCACCGTCCCCATGAAGAACTGGCTGCGCGGATCCTGCATCACCACGCCGATGCGCTCGGTGCGCTCTCGCGGATCGAGCTGACGCACATCGGTGCCGCACACCTCCACAACACCTGTGAGGTCGCCTGGAAAAAACGTGCCCGCCAAACCGTTTACCATACGCAAGATAGTTGATTTTCCCTCGCCGGAACGCCCGCAGAGCACAAGGCAGCGGCCTGAAGCCACCGAAAGCGACACATCGTCCACACACCCACCCGACATCGCCGCGAACGCGGACCCGGATGCGGAAGCGGATGCCGCAGAACCCACCTCCGCCTCCAACCCCCGCTCGGATTCGTCCACATAACGAAACGAAGCCTGATCGAGCAGCACGACTCCCGCCTGCCCGACACCACGCACTTGAACCATCACACCACCTTCCCCCACACGCACAGTCCTGCGCACACGGCCAACACCGTTGCAGCAGCAAGAACGTCGCGCGCCCCGAAGCCCACATGATGCACCGACGTGCGCGCACCGTCGGCCTCAATGCCCCGCAACTCCGCCGATGCGGCCAGTTCGGCCGACAAGCGCAAGCAGCGCATGACAAGCGGCGTGTAGCAGCATTCGTAAACCAAGGCGGGATGCCGCACCACGTCGATCACATGCGGGAAAATGCCGCGCATGCGGATACCGCGCACGATGGAGCGCGCTTCAAACGGCAGCACCGATGCGAACCGGAACAACATGCACACACCCACAAGCACCCGTCGCGGCACGCGCCAACGTGCGAGCGCGCACATGATAGCCGAGGGCGACAGTGAAAAGAGCGCGCAACCCGCCGTGAACGGCGGCACCATGTGCATGAGGCTCACGAAGAGCACGCCGTACAAGCCCGGCAACGGCAAAAAGCTCAGCCCGCACGCAGCGGCAAAACTCACGCACGAACGCAGCGCCAAGCGCGCACGCCCGTTGCCCGTCAGGTACAACGCTGCAGCCACCTGCAGCAACACCGTCTCCAGCACGCCGGTGAGCACGATGGACGCCATGCCGAACGCCACAATGGCCACCACATGCGTACGCGGGTCGAGTCCGAACACCCCTTCGCGCATATCGGCGCCTTCCTGGTGGCCACCCGTCGAATCCCAGGCGCTCGATGCGCCTGATCGCGAGCACGCTCCCATCGCCAGCCTACGCGATCTTCGCTTTGCGGACGTGTTTCTTCAAAAACCTTGCCCCGACGACCGCGCCCAGCGCCGTTCCCGCAGCGAACAGCGCCAGCATGAGCAGGATCCATGGCAGCTCCGTGTACTGCGCCACCATCGCGGCCACGTCGTTTGCGCTGTAGTACGCACCCAACTGCTCCATATACGCATCTCGGAACAAAAGATACGGGATGATGCCGTAACAGGCGAATGTCGCCCAGTACACAAAGAACCCCACAGCTGCACGCACGATATTGCGGTACGCCCCCGAGCCCAACATCGCCAGCTCACCAACAATAGCACCTGCTACGGCAACTGGCGCGCAGTACACCCCGCCCATGAACGTGTACAGAATCCCGAACAGCAGGATAGAACCCGCCAGCACGCCGCGCTTGCCTATGCGGTCGGCCATGACCAAATAAAACGGCGTCGATACCAGCGGAAACAGCCACGACCCCACGAAAAACGTGTTTTGAGGGGACAGCACCGCGTCCTCCGCAACCTTCACGACCATCGTTACCGCAACAATGACGATGTTGAAGATCGCAAACGTCATCACATCGCGCATCGTCCACCGGTTTGCCCTTGCAGAAGCCGCCTTCCCGGCGCCTCGCCCGACCGTTTTCGCCGCATGCTCATTCGTTGCCATTCCCAGCTCCCCTTTCACCGCAAAATTTGTTAGCCTTTGATAACTATTTGATATAATGACCGGACGAGCTGGTTTGCCGCCGTCTTAGTCCGAACCCGCGCCGATTCGCGGCAGCGAAACGACCGTTTCCGGCAGCGCACAGCACGAAGGCGCGCCAAGAACGCCACATAGCGCCAGATGCGTGATCGCAAGCAGGCGATGGAAGGTGAGAATGCGCAGCATCCAACACGACATGTACGAGGAGGCGTTTCGCCTCTGGGACATGGCGCCGGCCGGCATGGTGCCGGGTTACGGCCCAGCAGGCAGCGTCCGTCGGTTCGAAAACGAACTGGGCAGCGGTGAGTACTGGGCGTACTTTCACGGCAACCTTTTCGCCGTCAACGCCTTCGACATGCGCTTCAAACGCACCGGAGCCATGCGCTACCGCCACGCCGAGCACCTCTCCATCGCCTACTATGAAAAGGCCGATCTCGTGGTGCAAAACGGCAACACGCCGCGCGCCGGGACCGTCTCCACCTATCTTGCCGAGGAAGGCGCCGAATATGTGGCGTTCTACCAGCCGGGATCGGCGGTGCGCGCCACCTCCCTCACCATTTCGCCCGACTACTACCGCGACTACCTGCACTCGCGCTTCGGAGACATCCCCAATGTGAGACGCGCCTTCGCACTCGTCGACGACCGCGCCGACCTCCCCGAACTCGTCTCCCTGCTTCGCCAGGTGCGCTCCTATCAAGGGACGGGCATGGCAGCCGCCCTGTTCTACGAAGGCGCGGTGTCAGAGGCGCTCGCGCTTATCATCGAGCGGGCAAAGGCCATCGAGGCCGAGCGTGCCGAAGGGGGTCGCACGGAACTGTCGCAAGAAGACCGCGCAGCCCTCGATAATGTGAGCGCCTACATCAACGGGAATCTCGCGGGCGCCTTGACATGCGAGGAACTCGCCCGCCGCGCCTGCATGGGGCAGACGAAGCTCAAAGCCGCTTTCAAGACAGCGTACGGCACCTCGCCTGCGGCGTTCGTCACCAACGCGCGCATCGAGCGCGCCATCGAACTGCTGAGTTCAACCGACCTGCCCATCGCCCAAGTGGCGCACGCTGTCGGGTACCGCAAGCCCGGCGCATTCGCCGAAGCCTTCCGCCGCCGCACCGGCGTCGCCCCCAGCGCCTACCGCTGACGCGAGGCCCGCCACGCAGCAGGCCGTGCCGCCGCCCCTCCCCGAACGCTCGCCCCACCCGCGCGAGCCGCCGCCCCTCCCCAAGCGTCCACGCCGACGTTTCGCATCGTTGCGGCAGGATGCCCTACGAGGAACATCCTGCCGGACATCCCGCGTGGGCGCGGCTCCCTACTCCCCACTGCCCCATCCCGCACGCGCAACCTTCCCCGTTTCCCCGCTTTCTCCCGATTTCCCATTGACGGAACCTTCTTCCTCGAGTATATGTTTTCCAAAGCTAACTTTTAGGTGCCCAAAGGATGGAAGCACCGAAACGACAGGAGGATGCATGCACGCCACCGAACAAAGCGCCGCGCCAGCCCATGCGCTCGAACGCAAGCTGGTGCATCACTGCACTCCCACGCTGGCGGCCATCAAACCGGCGAACCTGTTCACCTGCCGCAGCTCCCTTTCGCCCGCGGCACGGCGCAGCCCAGGCCGCCCGACGGCCGCCGCGCTGCGCGACGACGAGCTGTCCAGCGCGCTGCGCGTCTGCCGCGCCAAGCTCGCCCCGCGCGGCGTGCGCATCGAGGTGCTCGCCCGCCGCGCAAGCGGCGCCCTCGTGTACGTGTACCGCCCCGCGCTGCTCGCGCGCGCAGTCCAGGAAAAGCGCGTGGCGGCGTTTCTTCGCGCGGAAGGCTACAACCCCGCTTCGCTGTCGGCTTGCATCGAAAAGCTTCATCGGCGCATCTGCGGCACCGACCTGCAAAGCCAGCTGACGGGCTGCTGCTCGTTTCCCCATGAGATCGGCTTTTTCCTCGGCTACCCCTACGAGGACGTCGTCGGGTTCATCGAGAACAAGGGCGAGAACTACCTGTGCAGCGGCTGCTGGAAAGTCTACGCGAAGGAGCGCGACGCGCGCAGCTGTTTTTGCTGCTACAAGGAATGCACCGCCGAGTACGAGCGCCTGTTTAGCGAGGGCGTTCCCATCGAATGCCTTGCCGCCGTGGACGAGGATTTCCCCGCCTCCGAGGCGTTCCGCGCCGCCGGCTGAGCGCCAACGCGCGTCGAGCGGGGTGCGCGCCGAAACCGCGCCGATACGCCCCGTCCCGCTGCATCGCGCC
>NZ_CBDTNW010000130.1:0-3142 GCF_965361815.1 Rubneribacter sp. | reverse complement strand
TCTTGCAGGCCTTGGCCTGGCGCTCGGCCTCGTCGGCGTAGTTGTTGGCGAAGGCGATGACGCCCTCGAGGGCGAGGATGGTGCCCTGGTAGAAGTTGTAAAGGTCGTACGCCTTGGCGTCGAGCGGCTGGCCGATCTTGGCCAGGTGCCCGCGGCACACCTCGATAAGCCCGTTGCAGCCCAAGTCGACGACTTTCTGGTAGTCGGCGATCACGCGGCCCTCGGGCACGTCGAACATGAAGCGCAAGAACAGCAGCTGCGCCTGCATCATCTCCACGCTGTCGAAGTCGGGCACCGTGCTTTTCAGCACGGCCTCGGCCTGGCTGCGCCAGTCCTTGCCCTCCCAGAACGTGGCCACCTCAAGGATCTTCGCGCTGTCCTCGGGATGGATGCGGTAGATGCCCAGGCGGTCGCCTTCCTTCTTCTGGAGGGTGCCTTCCATGTAGGCCTCCTCCTCGCGCTTGATGTCCTTGAAGCCCTCGAGCATCCACGTCTCGTACTCCGGATAGACCTGCGTGCCCAGAAAGTAGCGCGACTGCGACCCCACGATAAGCTCGTCGTCCCAGATCTTGGGCGTGAGGTTGGACAGAACGTGCTTGAGCGCCCCGCCCGCGCGGATGTAGAGGGGCTCGTTCCAGTGCTCCTTCATGTACTCGGTGTACAGGCAGGCCCGTTCGGAGTCGATGTAGGCCTCCTCGTTCAAAAGGTCGTGGTAGCGCTTTTCGACGCGCGGCGTGCTGGGCGCGCCGGACACCTCGCGGTCGGTGAATTCCCGTGCTGCCATCGGCGTCCTCCAATCGTTTTCTCGGGTCGGATAGGGGCGAAGCCCGCTTGGGCCGCAGGGGCCGTTGCGGGCTTCGGTCAAGCTGCGGTCGCGGCGGGTTTACGCCTTCTCGATGTACCACTTCCGATGCGTGCCGTGGCCGTCCCAAACCTGGGTGCCGTTGTCGCGACGCACCATGTCGATGACCGGATCCTTGTACTGCGGGCAGTAGCCCATGCACCAGCTGCATCCGGCACAGTGCTCGTCGTCGAGGACCGGCAGGCCGTCCTTCATCTCGATGGCGAAGTACGGGCACAGCTTCGCGCAGGTGCCGCAGCCCGTGCACTTGTCGTAGTCGAACTTCGGGATGATGGGCGACACCGGGGACATGATCTCCTCGCGCGGCCAGTCGCGCACGTAGCCGAAGTCGTCGACGACCTTGCCGATGAACTCGGAGGTGTGCTTGTAGCCCTTGCGGTCCATGAAGTCGCTCATGCCCTCGATGCACTTGCCCAGGATGCCGACGCCGCGGCTGTAGACAAGCGAGCACAAACCGGCGATGTGGGCGCCAGCCATCATGTAGCGCACGCAGTCGTCCCACGTGCCGATGCCGCCCACGCCGATGACCGGGAAGCCCTTGATGGACGCTGTGGTCTCAAGCACCTTGGCCAGCGAGAACGGCTGGAAGATGCGTCCGAGCGAGAAGCCCACGGCGTAGGGGCCGCCGTAGAACTCGCCGGCCTCGGGGTCGATCCAGGTGCCGTAGAAGGTGTTGTTGGCCGTGATGGCCGCGGCGCCGGCCTCGACGACGGCGTGGGACACGGCGGCCTGGTTCACGCACTGGGGCGTGGCCTTGAAGATGACGGGGATGTCCACGGCCTCCGCGCACATCTTCACGATGGCGCCGGACTTCTCGGGATCCATGGCCTGCGGGGCGCCGCAGTCAAGCTGCGACTTCACCGCGCCGAACGTGGCGTGCGGGCCGCCGGTGTCAAGCTCGATGGCGTCCACGCCGATGGACTCCATGTCCTTCAGGATGGGGATCCAGTTGTCGGGGTCCATGCCGGCCGCGTTGACCGAGCCGATGTACATGACGTTGTTCTTGCGGCACAGGTCGACGATGGCGGGGCCTTCCTTGCTCATCCACTCGTCGTAGGGGATCTTCGAGAACATCTGGGAGGACACCCACGTGTCCTTGAAGTCGTTGCTGAAGCGCTTGAGCGGGTAGAAGAACGGGCGGGGCCAGCGATGGGGACCGTCGATCTTGTGGATGGTCTTGCCGGTGAGCCAGCCGATGCCCTGGTCGATGACGTGCTGGGCCTCCCACTTCGTCTCGCCGAAGTCGCAGGAGGACACGCCGACGGGGTTCTTCAGCTTGTAGCCCAAGAACTCGGTAGTCAGATCTGCCATGATGGTTCCTCGCCTTTCTCTCTGTGCTTGCCTTTCCTATTCGGTTCGCGGCGCGGGGCCGCGCTAGCCGATCACATCATGCGGCCCACGGTGGTTCGCAGGCCGTGCCGCTCCATGACGGCGCGGGCGCGGGCGACCTCCTCGGGCGAGGGGGATCGCAGCCCCTCGTAAGGGGAGGGCAGCCCAAGGCCCTGGTACTTCGCCTCTCCAAGCGCGTGCAGCGGGTTGACGTCCACCCATTCCACCCCCAGCCTCTCGCAGAACGCGGCGGTGGCCTCCAGGTTCTCGTCGGAGTCGTTCTCGCCCGGTACGAGCGGAAACGAAACGCGGACGTCGACGGTGGCCGCTATGCGCTCGGCGTTGGCGAGCACCGTCTTGTTGGACACCCCGGTGAGGCGCTCGTGCTCGCTCGGGTCCATGTGCTTCAGATCGAGCAGGACGAGGTCGGTGAGCTTGAGGATTTCGGCCAAGTCCTCCTCCGATCCGAACCCGGTGGTGTCGAGCACCGTGGAGATGCCGGCTGCCTTGCAAAGCCCGAACAGCTCGCGCGTGAACTCGGGCGAGCTGAGGGGCTCGCCGCCTGAGAGCGTGAGGCCGCCGGCCGCGCCGTAGAAGGGCTTGTCGCGCTCCACACGTTCGAACACCTCCTGGGCGGTGAGCCTGGTGCCGGACACCTCGAGCGCCCGATGCAGACAGACGTCCGCGCAGGCAAAGCAGCGGGTGCAGGCGCTCCGGTCGACGGGGCGACCAAAGCGGGGGTCTATCGCGCCCTCGGGGCACGCCCCCGCGCACCTCCCGCAGCCTTGGCAGCGCGCCGCGTGGAAGAACAGCTGCCGCTTTTTCGTCCACGTCTCGGGGTTGGAGCACCACAGGCAGCGCAAAGGGCAGCCCTTCACGAACACCGAGGTGCGGATGCCGGGGCCGTCGTGGGTGGAAAACCCCGTGATCTCCGATACGATGGCTTCGCTC
>NZ_CBDTNW010000129.1:0-3175 GCF_965361815.1 Rubneribacter sp. | reverse complement strand
TCTTGCAGGCCTTGGCCTGGCGCTCGGCCTCGTCGGCGTAGTTGTTGGCGAAGGCGATGACGCCCTCGAGGGCGAGGATGGTGCCCTTGTAGAAGTTGAACTTGTCGAAAGCCTCGGAGTTCACAGGCTCGCCAAGGGAGGCGATGCGCGATTTGCACTGCTTGATGAGGGCGTTGAGGCCCATGTCGATGACCTTTTGGTAATCGCAGATCACGCGACCCTCGGGCACGTCGAACATGAAGCGCAAGAACAGCAGCTGCGCCTGCATCTTGTCAACGAGTTCGAAATCGTCCATCGTCTCTTTCAGCACGGCCTCGGCCTGGCTGCGCCAGTCCTTGCCCTCCCAGAACGTGGCGAGGCGCAGGATCTCCTCGCTGTCCTCAGGATAGATGCGGTAGATGCCCAGGCGGTCGCCTTCCTTCTTCTGGAGGGTGCCCTCGATGTAAGCCTCCTCCTCGCGCTTGATCTGCTTGAAGCCCTCGAGCATCCACGTCTCGTACTCCGGGTAGACCTGCGTGCCTTGGAAATAACGGGACTGCGAACCCACGAGAAGCTCATCTTCCCAGATCACAGGCGTGAGGTTGGACAGAACGTGCTTGAGCGCCCCGCCCGCGCGCACATAAAGCGGATCGTTCCAGTGCTCCTGCATGTACTCGGTGTACAGGCGCGCCCGCTCGGAGTCGACGTAGGCCTCCTTCGAAAGCAGCTCGTGATAGCGCTTCGCCACGCGCGGCGTGCTGGGGCTTCCCTCCACCTCTCGTCGAACAAACGTATCAGCAGCGTTCATATGGCCGGTCTCCTTTCTTCTCATGCAGCGATGGGCGGGGGCGAAAGCGCTCCCCGCCCACCGTCTTCAGGCTTCACCGCCTCCCAGGCCGAAGGCCTGCGGGCGAGCCTTTCCTACTGGTCGAGCGCCCACGCCTCGTGCAAGCCGCGACCGTTCCACACAACCTTGCCGTTGTCGCGACGCACCATGTTGATGACCTGGTCCTTCGCCGGGCAGTGACCCATGCACCAACCGCAGCCCATGCACACCGTGTCGTCGAGGACCGGCTTGCCGTCCTCCATCTGGAGGGCGCCGTAGGGGCAGACCGTGGCGCACGTGCCGCACCCGATGCAGTTCTCCATGTCAAACTTGGGCACGATGGGCGACGGCATGGCCATGATGTCCTCCTTGGGCCAGTCGCGCACGAAGCCGAAGTCGTCCACGACCATGCCCGTGAAGTCGGCCGTGGTCTTGTAGCCCTTGCGGTCCATGAAGGCCGCCATGCCGTCGATGCACTTCTTGAGCACGCCCACGCCGCGGCTGTACACCGAGGAGCACAGGCCCGCCACGGTGGCGCCGGCCATCATGTAGCGCACGCAGTCGTCCCACGTGAAGATGCCGCCCACGCCGCAAACGGGGAAGCCCTTGAGCGACGCGGTGGTCTCGAGCATCTTGGCCAGGCTGAAGATCTGCCACGGACGGCCCATAAGGCCACCGACGGCGTAGGGGCCGCCGTAGAACGTGCCCGTCTCATGATCGATCCAGGTGCCGTAGAAGGCGTTGTTGGCCGTTATGGCCGCAGCGCCCGCGTCCTTGACGGCATGGGACACGATGGCCTGGTCGACGCACTGGGGCGTGGCCTTGAAGATGACCGGGATGTCCACGGCGTCGGCGCATATCTTCGTGATAAGGGAAGCCTTCGTCGGATCCATGGCCTGGGGCGCGCCGCAATCGAGCTGAGAGGCGTCCGCGCCGAACGTGGCGTGCGGGCCGCCGGTGTCAAGCTCGATGGCGTCCACGCCGATGGACTCCATGTCGCGCATGATGGGCTCCCAATCCTCGGGCTCCTCGCCTGCGGCGGCCACGGATCCAATGAACATGACGTTGGCGTCATGGCAGGCCTTCACGATCTTCGGACCCTCCACGCTCATCCACTGGTCGTAGGGGATCTCGGAGAACATCTGGCTGCACACCCAGACGTCCTTCATCTCGGGACCGAACTTCTTCAGGGAGTAGAAGAACGGGCGGGGCCAGTGGTGCGGACCGTTGATCTTGTGGATGGTCTTGCCAGTGAGCCAGCCGATACCCTGGTCAAGCACCAACTTGGCATCGTGCTCGGTGCCGCCGAAGCTGCACGACGACACGCCGATCGGGTTCTTGAGCTTGTACCCCAGAAACTCGGTAGTCAGGTCTGCCATGTCATTCTCCTTCTCTTCCTCGTATCCGCCTTCGGCAGGTCCCCCGCCGAAGGCCCTTGCCGGGCCTCCTCTCAGCCCGCGTCGGCCGCGTCACATCATGCGGCCGATTGTCGTCCGCAGACCGTAGCTCTCCAGCAGCCTGCGGACGTGGACCACCTTCTCGTCGGTCGGGGCTTCGAGCCTGCCGTAAGGCGACTCCATCCCCAAACCCTCGTACTTCGCCGCGCCGAGCGAATGGAGCGGATTGACGTCCACCCACTCGACTCCGCCCTGCCGGGCGAACTCGGCCGTGGCGGCGATGTTCTCGTCGTCGGCGTTCGCGCCCTCCACCAAGGGCAGGGACACGCGCGTCTCAACCTTCGCCATGATCGTTCGGGCATTGCGCAGGATCGTCTCGTTCGAAACGCCCGTCAGCCGCTTATGCTCGCCAGGATCCATGTGCTTCAGATCGAGCAGCACCATGTCCGTGTGATCGAGAACCGCCAACAGGTCGGCTTCGTCGGCGTAGCCTGTCGTGTCGAGCACCGTGGACACGCCTTCGGCCTTGCAGCGCATGAAAAGCTCCTCGGTGAAGCGCGGGCTTGAAAGGGGCTCTCCCCCGCTCAGGGTCAGCCCGCCGCGCGCTCCGTAGAAGGGCTTGTCGCGTTCGATGACTTTAAGCACCTCGTCGACGGTCATCGTTTGGCCCGACACCTCGAAAGCGTTGCGAAGGCACATCTTCACGCAGGAGAAGCACCTTGCGCAGCGTAAGCGGTTCACCGCCGCCTTCCCCGCGTCCACGCTCAAGGCGCCCTCGGGGCACGCCCCCGCGCACCTCCCGCAGCCTTGGCAGCGCGCCGCGTGGAAGAACAGCTGCTGCTCCTTCGCCCACGTCTCGGGGTTGGAGCACCACAGGCAGCGCAAGGGGCAGCCCTTCACGAACACCGAGGTGCGGATGCCGGGGCCGTCGTGGGTGGAAAACCCCGTGATCTCCGATACGATGGCTTCGCTC
>NZ_CBDTNW010000128.1:0-6300 GCF_965361815.1 Rubneribacter sp. | reverse complement strand
CGAGAGTCGAACTCGCACGTCAAAGACAACGGTTTTTGAGACCGCCGCGTCTGCCATTCCGCCACTCGGGCGCATCGCAGAAGTATAGCGGATGCGCGGAAGCGCGTCGAGGGGAAAATGGGGAGCGCTTCGGACGATCTGCGCGATCGCATGGGCGGTCGCGCAGCCAGCAGGCCCACGCCCCGTAGCCGCCGTACGAAAGCGCCGCGGCCAGCGACAGGGCGAGCGCGGCCGATACGATGCGCCGGGCCCTCCCCGCGGCGCGCCGGGCTTTCGCCTCAGGGCCCGCCGGCATCTCAGCCCTCATCGCCGCCCCCCTCCAGCCAGGGGGCCTCCACGCGCAGCTCGCCCAGGTCGCCCTCGGAGAAGCGCGTGGCGCCGGCGTTGGCCTCCAGGTACCCGGGCACGAAGAATCCCCACACGGTCCACTCGGCCCACTCCTCCACGTCCCCCCGCGTCCAGCCCGTGGCCTCGAGGAACTCCCCCTCGGGGACGTCGAACCGGACGTCGTCGCCCTCCACGGCGCGGTACGTCACCTCCGTGAAGGACAGCGTCCTCGTGGCCGCGTCGTAGACCCACTCGGGGCAGACCTTGTAGACGGCCCCGTCGGGCCCGTCCACGTCCCGCAGGAGGGAGAAGAGGACGGTGCCCTCCTTAAGCGAGATCGTGATGCCCCCTCCTCCCCACTCGTCGCCTCGGTAGCTTCCCCGCCACTCCCTGGCGTCGTTCTCCATCTTGACGGCCAGCTTGTCGGTGGCCCCGCCGAACTCCTCGGGGGGCCATTTCCTGATCAGCAGTCCCTTGTAGAGGCTGTCGGGGAGGAAGAGGACCTGCTGGCCGTAGATCAGCTCGTCGAAAATGTTCCGGTCGCGCAGCCAGCGGGCCCACGCCCCGTAGCCGCCGTACGAAAGCGCCGCGGCCAGCGACAGGGCGAGCGCGGCTGACGTGGCGCGCCGGGCTTTCCTCTTAGAGCTCATGGCGATTCTCCTTAAGAGCCTTCAGGAACGCCGCGGTGTCTTCAAAGCATGGCTCAGACTCAATATAGGCCACCTTATCGGCGGTGGAGAGGTTGCTTTCAGAAGGGACGTTCGGTCCCTTCTTCCAGCCGGTTTGGATGTTCATGGCGAGGTCGGGGTTTTGGATGTTCTCGAACACCTTGTCCACCACGGCGTCGTAGCCGCCGTTGTTTTCCAGGAACAGCTCCGCGCGGGTCCATTTCCCGGCCTCGATTCCGCTGTAGTAGCGCTCGGTAGCTTCCTGGTATTCCAGCGAGCCGCCCTTCATGAGGTGGAGGATGTTGTCGGCGTCGAGGTCGGCCAGGTAGTCGTCGTTTCCGAGGG
The DNA here is from genome assembly GCF_965361815.1 of Rubneribacter sp. Classification (NCBI taxonomy): domain Bacteria; kingdom Bacillati; phylum Actinomycetota; class Coriobacteriia; order Eggerthellales; family Eggerthellaceae; genus Rubneribacter; species Rubneribacter sp. The sequence goes on along the minus strand of NZ_CBDTNW010000128.1, from coordinate 4,960 downwards.
AGGTGTGCTCGTAGCGCCTGTGTATATCCCCTTCTTGAACGATCGTGGCGTCCCCTAGCCAGCCCGACGCGTCCTCGCGCTCGCCGCTGCCGCCCGAGAAGCCAAGGTCGACCAGGGGGCTGTGCCGGCCGAGGGAGGTTGCCAGGCCGGTGGCGAGGGTGATGCAGTGGTGGGCGAAGTCGGCCCGGCCGCCCTCCGCCCAGACGCCAAGGCGCGCGTTCCAGAAGCACTCGAACTCCTCGAAGGAGGCATCGTCGCCGTAGGCCTTCTTGTAGGAGGCAAAGAAGGCGTTCCGATCGCCCTCTGATATCTCTTCCAAGTCTAACTCATCCCTCTTCCCGCCCGTCATCTGGTTCTGCAGCCTCACGTTGTAGCGCAGCTTGCGATGCGCCGCCGCGGACAGCCCCAAGAAGGCGAACACCTCCTCCTCGCTCGCATCGATCAGCCACTTGCCACCCAGGTAGACAAGCGCTTGGATCAAACCCGGCGCGTTGCCCGCCGTCATGTCCCACTGATCGCCGCTGTAGGAAAGCCCGCCGATCAGACGCAGGTACAGCCAGTCCAGCTGCTGCTGCGTCGCGTTCGGCAGCTGGTTGCGCAGCCCGCTGTACACGGTCCACAGGCCCTCGGCCGTCTCGTCGTCGAATCCGAACCGCTCCTTCTGGAGCTTGGTGAACGCGGCCTTCGTGGTGCCGTAGAACGCGCGCTCGGCATCGGCCATCCACGACGCGCTCTGTTGGTACGAGAACCCGCTTGCGGGGTCGAACCGCGCCGTGGTCAGGTAAGACAACCCTGCCCGCACGGTGTCGAAAGAGGCCGAGGAGTACAGCCCGTTGGTCTCGGCGCAATAGCTGTACACTTTCGACAGGCGATTGCTCGTGTACGCGTCCAGGCTGCGCAGCGAATCAAGGTACCTCGGCGACAGCCGCGCGCCAAGGCATCCTTCAAGCTCGCCTATCGAAAAGCGGATGCTGTTCTGCTGCTCGATCAACTCCTGCTCGCTCACGCGCGCCGTTCCGCCCCAATAGGACGAGACCGTGCTCGCAAGGCGGTCGTTCATTCCCTCAAGCTCCTCGGCTGCGTTCGCCACCGCAAGCCACCACGCTGCCCACGCTTCTCCGAAATGCCGCTTGATCGAGCTCCACGCCTCTCCTTGCAAGATGACTTCCTGCGAGAATGCGGCGCAGGCGTTCCTGCGGCCCACCGCCGCCTCGCGCAGCTGCCGCAGCGCCTGGGTGTCGCTTGCCGCCTGACGGCCCACCTCGGCCGGACGTATCTCTATTCCCATGGGTCACCACCTCCAATCCGCGTCGGAGCGCCTCCCGCTGCGCGCCTCCAGCGCGCGGCACTTCCGGCTCCACGCGTCGTGGGCCTCGTCTATCCTCCGGTCGATGCGCGCTATCTCGGCTCGTGCATGCGCAGCCTGCTCGTCAAGGCGCTCGTCCGTTTCCGACGAGGCAAACCTCAGGTCGGATTCCGCGTTCTCCAGCTGCCAGCGGTCTTCGGGCGGGCATGATTCCGCAAGCGCCTCCACGATGGCGCGCACGTTGCCGTCCACCCATGATTTCAGGTGCGAGGCGTCCTCGATCTCGCGCAGTTTCTCGCGCTGGGCATCTTGCCTTTGCTCGAGGGCCGCGACCAAACGCTGGTGGTCCTCAAGGGCCCGTTCGATCTCGTCCATGGATCGTCCTCCCGTCGGTCGGTTCTCACCGGGTTGCCCGGATGGAGGACGCCGCGTTGCGGTCGGCGTCCTCGAAGGCTTGGACAGCCTGCGCTATCCGGTCGATGTCGCTGCAAAACTGGGCGAGGCCCGAGGCGGAGACTGTGCGCAGCGTTGTGAAGGCGTCGCATCTTCCCTGATCGACGGCTGTGTTGTCGGCGTAGACCTTTTCTGCGGCCTTCATGGCCGCAATGCTGTCGCATCCTTCTCGCAGCGTGTTCTGGTGCAGCTGGGCCGTGGAACGGCATGTGACGATGTCCATGCGGCTTTCCCTCCTCGCTTCGAGGACTTTATGCAGTTCTGACACTACCATATGCGGCGCCATCGCTCTTGCAAGAATCGGAGGGGTCAAGTTCGACGTAAAGTGAAACAATAGACTATCAACATATTTCTGACCGTTTTTCGCTCATCTAGCGCGTCGGCGCCCGATGCCGCATAATGGGCCGCAACGCGCATATCCGCATTGTTCGAAACGACAGTGGGAGGAGTCTCATGGAACGCGAGGAGCTGACAAAGAAGATCGACGCTTATCTTGAGGACAAGTGGGACGCCATGGTGGAGGACATCGCCGCCCTTGTGCGCATCCCCAGCTTTCAGGAGGACGACAAGAAAGAACCCGGCGCGCCGTTCGGCCCCGGTCCGAAGAAGGCGCTTGCGGCCGCCCTTGATCTGGCCGTCCGCATGGGGTTCCAAACGCACGACGCCGAAGGCTACATCGGCTACGCCGACTTTCCCGGAGCATCCGACACGCAGCTTGGCATCATCGGCCACATGGACGTGGTGCCCGCCGGCCCCGGTTGGACGTTCGAACCCTACGAGGTCACGCGCAAGGACGGTTACCTTATCGGCCGCGGCACGCTTGACGACAAGGGGCCGAGCGTCGTGGCCCTGCACGCCCTCAAGTTCTGGAAGGACCTCCAGGACGCCGGCGACGCGCCGCAGTTCCCCTGCACCGTGCGTTTCCTGTTTGGCGCGAACGAGGAGTCGGGCATGGCCGACGTGGCCTACTACCGCAAACGCTACGACGACCCGGCGTTTCTGTTCACGCCCGATGCCGAGTTCCCCGTGTGCTACGGCGAGAAGGGCGGCTACGACGGCACCCTGACCAGCAAGCCCATACCCGAATGCGAGCGCATCGTGCTGGAGTTCACGGGCGGCGCGGCCACCAACGCCGTGCCCGGCCAGGCCGAGGCCCTGGTGAAGGCTTCCGCCGACAGCCTGCCCGCCGCCGAGCGTCTGACCATCGAACCTGCCGGGGAAGGGCTTTCCCGCATCGTCGCCGCCGGCAAGAGCGCTCACGCCTCCACGCCGGACGAGGGCGTGAACGCCATCGGGCTTATCGTGGACTACCTGCTGAAAAACGGCCTGTGCGGCGCCGACGAGCGCGCCTTCCTCGAACTGGACCAGAAGCTGCTCAACCACTCCGACGGCAGCGGCCTGGGCATCAAGGCGTCCGACGAGTACTTCGGCCCCCTCACCGTGGTCGGCGGCACCATCGCCCTTGAGGACGATCGCTTCGTCCAAACGCTCGACAGCCGTTTCCCCACATCCATCACGGCCGATCAGATCACCGAGCGCCTGGGAAGCCTGGCCGGCCAGGTGGGCGCGACGTTCCAGAACACCCTGCTCATGGAGCCGTTTCTTGTGCATCCGGACAACCCCGCCATCCAGGCGCTGCTAGACGCGTACAACGAGACCACCGGCGAGGACGCCCAACCCTTCACCATGGGCGGCGGCACGTACGCGCGCGAGTTCGCAAGCGGGGCGAGCTTCGGTCCCGAGAAGCCGTGGGTGAAGGACCCGGAGTGGGTGGGCAGCATGCACGGCCCCGACGAGGGCGTGAGCGAGGAGCTGCTCAAAGAGGCGTTCGGCATTTACGTGCGCGCCATCGACAAGCTCATGCGGATCGACCTGCGCTGAGCCTGCGCCATATGCAAGCATGCCTCCTTGTTGCCCGCCGCCCGCCGTCTCGTCGCCAATGGGTATTGTCGATGGGTTTCCCCGTTCTTCCGGCTTTCTCGTGTGGGAGGCCCTCGATGCCGTATAATAGCGCCCAAGCAACGATTCGATAGCGTTCGGAAGCGAGGAGGCACCCGTGTTGAAAGCGATGATCGTCGATGACGAGGCTCCCGCGCGCTCAGAGCTCAAGTTCCTGCTCGATGAGTTGGGGCAGACCGAGGTTGTGGCCGAGGCGGCCAGCGTGCGCGAGGCCATTGAGAAGCTGAAGGAATATCCCGTTGACGTGATGTTCCTTGACATCAACATGCCCGAGGCCACGGGCTTGCAGCTCGCCGAGGCGTTGCAGCATCTCAAGTTCCCTCCGGCGGTGGTGTTCGTGACCGCGTACAGCGAGTTCGCCCTCGACGCATTCAAGGTGAGCGCGATCGACTACCTGGTGAAACCGGTTGAAACGGAGCGCCTTGCCCAGGCTATCGCCCGTGTGCGCGAGCATGTGTCGTTGCACGTGCAGGCGCAGAAGTCCGAGCGCATCCCCGTTGAGAAGGGCGGCAAGAAGATCCTTATCGGCATCGACAAGATTCGTTTCGTCATGGCGCGCGACGACTACGCCTACCTGCAAACGGATGCGGACCGCTACTTCTCCACGGTGAGCCTCGCCCAGCTGGAGAAGCGCTTGGACGGTCATGGGTTTTTCCGCGTGCATCGCGGCTACCTGGTGAACCTGTCCATGGTGGAGGAGATAGAGTCGGTGTCGGGCGGCACGCTGCTGCTCACGCTCAACGGCGTGGAGGAGAAGATTCCCGTGTCGCGCCGCCGTGTATCCGCCCTCAAGAAGGCGCTGGGTCTGTAAGGCGCTCGCTGCTGCATCGTATGAGAGCGACCCGTCCTTTGGGCGGGTCGCTGTGCGCTTGGGGTGGAGGGTTGAAGGCGGAAGGCGAGAGGGCCTCTGCCCGGCGCAACGAGCTCTCTGTTAGACCACCGTTGACACGGACCCCGCCGGAGGCGGCTCGGCGGGGGCCGGGGGGGTCGACCGAAAGTTGGTCACAAAACGCGCCCTGTGGCACGCCCGGGGCCGCCTTTCCGCCCTCCGCGCCCCTCGCGCTCGGGGAAATCCCAGGTCGCGGGAATCGCACGGCGCACCGGCGCGCCGGATCGGCCCTCCGGAGTGCCATAGGGCGTCGTTTGTGACCAACTTGCGGAAGCGCCCCTGTTGAACCAGGACCGGCAGAGGCCGAGCCGGCCCGTCGGGCAAAGCCCCGCTGGGGGGGGGGGGGGGGGGGG
>NZ_CBDTNW010000127.1:0-11018 GCF_965361815.1 Rubneribacter sp. | reverse complement strand
GGCGGCCGTGGGCTGGTGGGAGGCCGCCGAGGCGGCCAACGAGCGCCTCATGCCGCTTATGACCGGGCTGTTCTAGACATCGAACCCCATCCTGGTCAAGGAGGCCCTGCGGCTTCTGGGCTTTCCCGTGGGCGGCGTGCGCCTGCCTTTGGTGGACGCCACGCCGGCTCAGTCGGAGCGCCTTGCGCGCATCATGCGCGAGACGGGGGTGCTCGAGGCGTAAGGGCCAACCGCGCCCGCCCTCGCCCCCGCGCCGACCGACCGGGCCGGCTTGGGGGCGAGGGCTTTGATAAGAAGCGAGGCGCCGCCGCAGGGCGGCGCGAGAATATATCCGCGACGCGCGGAGGACGCAGCCGGCAGGGCCGGATCGTGCGTCATGGGCAGCCGGGGCTTCCGGCTCCTTTCGCATAGGCGACGCGCGTTTGAAGAGAAGGAAGAGCATGGAAGAGAGCAAACCTCGCGCGCAACGCGGAAGCGAACGCGCGCGCAAAAACGATTCGGGCCAGGCCAAGAAGGCGGCCCAGGGCGGCGAGAAGACCCGCTCCTACAAGCACGTCAAGCTGGAGCGCAAGCGCCCGCAGCTGACCAAGGAGGGCGGCGGCGCCCGCCGCTTCAACAAGCAGGGGCAGGCCGACTCGCGGCGCAGCTTCGCCTCGCCGAAGAAGGACGCGAACGCCGCGCTCAAGATCATCCCCTTGGGCGGCCTTGACGCCATCGGCAAGAACATGACCGTGTTCGAGTGCAAAGGCGACATGATCCTGGACGATGCCGGGCTCATGTTCCCGGACGACAACCACCCGGGCGTGGACCTCATCCTGCCCGACTACACCTACGTGCTGCAAAACGCCGACAAGCTGCGCGGCATCATCATCACGCACGGGCACGAGGACCACACCGGCACGCTGCCCTACCTCATGAAGGACCTCGACCGCCAGGTGCCCATCTACGCCACCAAGCTCACGCTGGGGCTCATCGAGGGCAAGTTCGCCGAGCATCGGATCAAAAACGCCAAGCTCGTGGAGATCAAGCCGGGCGACCAGGTGAAGCTCGGCTGCATCACGGCCGAGTTCTTCGCCGTGAACCATTCTATCCCCGGGGCCGTGGGCGTGTTCTTCCAAAGCCCCGCCGGAAACGTCCTGCACACCGGCGACTTCAAGCTGGACCAGACACCCATCGACGGGGTCCACACCGACTTCGGCGCGCTCGCGCGCTACAGCGAGCTGGGCGTGGACCTCATGATGAGCGACTCCACCAACGCCACGAACCCCACGTTCACGCCGAGCGAGGCCGAGGTGGGCAAGGAGCTGGCCAAGATCATCGCCCAGGCCAAGGGGCGCGTCATCATCGCCTCGTTCGCCAGCCATATCCACCGCATGCAGCAGATATGCGACGCGGCGGTGGCCAACGGCCGCAAGGTGGTGGTCACGGGCCGCTCCATGATCCAAAACACCGACATCGCCCGCAAGCTGGGCTACCTGGACATCAGCGACACCGACATCTTAGACGCCTACGACCTCAAGGGCATCCCGCCCGAGCAGGTGGTCATCATGTGCACGGGCAGCCAGGGCGAGCCGCTCTCGGCGCTGGCGCGCATCGCCAACGGCGAGCACAAGACCATCTCCATGGACGAGGGCGACACCGTCATCATATCGGCCACGCCCGTGCCGGGCAACGAGAAGGCGGTCACGCGCGTCATCAACGGCCTGGCCAAGATAGGGGCGGACGTCTACGACAAGAGCCGCGCGCGCGTCCATGTGTCGGGCCACGCCGGCGCGGAGGAGCTGAAGCTGGTCCTGTCCATCGTCAAGCCCCGGGCGTTCATGCCCGTCCACGGCGAGGCCACCCACCTGCGCGCCCACGCACGGCTGGCCGAGGCCACGGGCGTGCCGGCCGAGAACGTGTTCATCTGCGAGAACGGCGAGAGCTTGGAGCTCACCTCGCGCGGCGTGGAGCGCGGGGAGGTCGTGCAGTCGGGCATCGTGTTCGTGGACGACCTGTCGGTGGGCGACACGTCGCAGGACGTGCTCGACGAGCGCAGCGCGCTGGCGGCCCAGGGCTTCGCCGCCGTGGCGGCGGCCGTGTCCCCCAAGAAGAATGGGGTGGCCGGAGCCGTTCAGGTGGAGATGCGCGGCATCACCGGGGGCGACGACGACTACCTGGTGAGGGAGGCCCAAAGCACCGTGAAGAACGCCCTTGGGCGCGCGCTGTCCAAAAACGGCGCCACCGCCAAGGAGGCCAAGAAGGCGGCGCGCGACGCGCTGCTGTCGCTTCTGTGGGAACGCACCAAGACGCGCCCGATGGTGGTTGTGAACCTGCTGGAGGTTTAGGCTATAATGGCCGCATGCGCGTAGACGCGCATGCGGCTCTCACCGGCCGCGGAAGGCCCGCGAAACGAAGTAGTAACGCAGCACGAAGGAGCAGGGCGTGGCCCGGAACCCATCAAGCACATCGAAATCCCGGTCGGCCTCTTCCAAGCCGAAGGCGCGGGCGGCCTCGCCCGCGGAGAAGCGCGCGCGCAAGGCCGGCGCGCCGACCGAGGCGCCCGAGCGGCGCCTGTTCGACGATCGCGTGCGCCGCGACATCGCCGGCGTGGCGCTGGCCGTTCTGGGGGCGGTGCTGTTCGTGGCGGCGGTCCTGCCCACCGATGCGGTGGTGACGTCGTTTATGTCGAGCGCGCTGCACCTCACGCTGGGGCTGGGCGCCTACCTGCTGCCGTTTCTCCTCGTGGCCCTGGGGGCGAGCTTCCTCGTCCGCTTCGATCGCGAGCGCGTCCCGGCGCGCGTCGCGGTGGGGCTGGTCATGATCTTTTTCGCCGCGCTGGTGCTGCTTGCCCTGTTCACGCCTGGAAGCGAGTCGGGAGTGACGGAGCGCCTGTTCGCGGAGGCCGAGCTGACGGCGCGCGGCGGGTATGTGGGCGCCGGGGTCGCCTGGGTGGGTTTGAGCCTGTTCGGCCAGGTTGTTTCCTGCATCCTGATGGTCGGCGTCGTCTTAGCGGGCTTGGCGGTCATCGGGTTTTCCCTCTCGGGCCTCATCGAACGCGTCCAGGACGCGCGGGCGGCCCGCGCCGAGCGCGACGAGGATGACGACGTCCTGGCGGCGCCCCCCTTCGCCCGCATGAGGAGGCCCTCGGCTGCCCGAGTGCCCGTGGTGCCCACGATGGGGGAGGATTTCGAGCAGGCCGAGACGACCGCGTTGCCCAAACCGGCGGAGCGCAGGCGCGGCCGCGCGTCCCGCCCGAAGCGCGTCCCCGAGGCGCAGCTGACCCAGGAGCTTGGCCGCGAGGGCGAGGAGGAAGATGCCCAGGAGGCCCCCCAGATGCTCACCCGCAAGCTGGGAAGGCGGCGCGAGCGCGAGGAGGTCGCCGAGCCGAAAGCGCCCGCGTCCGCAGCTTCGACCGTCCCGCTGGCCGCGCCGCGCCCCGCAGACGGCTTCGAGCTTCCCTCGATGGACCTTCTGGCCGTCTCGAAGGGGTCGAAGAAAGACGGCGCCTCCGACACCGAGCTTAAAGAGACGGCCGCGTGCCTGCAGGAGTCGCTTGAGAGCTTTCAGATATTCGCCGAGGTGGTGGGCTGGGTGGCCGGCCCCACGGTCACGCTGTTCAAGGTGGACCTCCCGGCCGGCGTGCGCGTGAGCCGCATCACCGCGCTCGAAGACGACATCGCGCTTGCGCTCGCCGCGCCGGGCGTGCGCATCTTCGCGCCCATCCCCGGCACGAACTTCGTGGGCATCGAGGTTCCCAACCGCACGCGGCAGACCGTGCTTTTGGGCGACGTCATCAAAGACGCGCCGGACGGGCCGCTGCAGATAGCCATCGGCAAGGACGTGGAGGGCCATCGCATCGTGTCCGACCTGGCCAAGATGCCGCATCTGCTCATCGGCGGCACCACCGGGTCGGGCAAGTCGGTGTCCATCAACGCCATGATCATGTCCATCCTCATGCGCGCCACGCCCTCCGAGGTCCGCTTCATCATGGTCGACCCCAAGCGCGTGGAGTTCACGCCCTACAACGGCATCCCGCACCTCTACGTGCCCGTGGTCACCGAGCCCAAGGAGGCGGCAAGCGCGCTTTCGTGGGGCGTTGCGGAGATGGAGCGGCGCCTGAAGGTGTTCAGCAAGGTGGGCGCGCGCAACATCGGGCAGTACAACGCCAAGGTGCAGGCCGAGCAGGAGGCCGTTCGCGCCGCCGAGGAGGCGGGCGAGGAGCCTCCCGCAAGCGAGCTGGGCGGGGAGCTGCCCTACATCGTCATCATCATCGACGAGCTGGCCGACCTCATGATGAACGTGGGCAAGGAGGTGGAGTTCTCCATCAGCCGCATCGCGCAGCTGGCGCGCGCGGCGGGCATCCACCTCATCGTGGCCACCCAGCGCCCCTCCACCAACGTGGTGACGGGCCTCATCAAGGCCAACATCACCAACCGCATCGCGTTCAACGTGGCCAGCGGCATAGACTCGCGCGTCATCCTGGACACGCCCGGGGCGGAGAACCTCATCGGCCTGGGGGATTTGCTGCTGTCCAAGCCCGAGTTCGCCAAACCCCAGCGCATCCAGGGTTGCTACGTGTCCGAGGACGAGATCAACGCCGTGGTGGCCGCGCTCAAAGAGCAGGGCGAGCCGGAGTATCATTCCGAGATCCTGCAGACCAACCTCATCACGCTGGGCGCGTCGGAGCCTGACGGCAGCGGCGGGTCGGGTTCCTCGGACGATCCGCTCGTTTGGGAGGCCGCCGAGATCGTGGTGTCAAGCGGGCTTGGATCGACGTCCAACATCCAGCGCCGCCTCAAGGTGGGCTATTCGCGCGCCGGTCGTATAATGGACATGTTGGAGGAGAAGGGCGTCGTGGGCCCGCCGAACGGCAGCAAGCCCCGCGACGTGCTCGTGGACGCCATGGAGCTGGAGACGTTGAAGGCGTTCGAGGCCCGGGACGAGTCGAGTCCGGAGGAGTGAGCAGATGGCCCAGGTGAGTTTCGGAACGATCCTTCGCGAGGCGCGCGAGCGCAAGGGCTTGGACCTGTCGGCGGCCGCCCGTAAGCTGCGCATCAGGCCCGACATCCTGCGCGCGATAGAGGAGAACGATTTCTCGCGCATGCCGCCGCGCGGCTATGCGCGCAACATGGTGAACGCTTACGCGCGCCTGGTGGGCCTGAACCCCACCGAGATGACGCGCATGTACCTGGACGAGGCGTACGCCTACCAGGTGGGGCGCGCCCGCACCGATGCGCCGGCGTCGTCCCGCAGAGGCTCTCAGTCCCGCTCCCGCGCCCGCGGCGGCGAGCGGCAGGAAGCCGAGCGGCCGCCGCGTCAAAACGCCCTGGGGCGCACCCTCTACGACGACCGGCGCGACTACGTGCGCGATTACGGAGGTCGCTCGGGCGGGTCGGGGAGGCTCTACTCGGAGGAGCGGACCCATCCCAGCCGCCGCGCGGCGCTTCCCAACTCCCAGTACACCAACTTCTACGCAGGGCCCAAAGCTCCAAGCGCCGTGCAGTCGAAGCTGCCCTTCATCATCGCGGGCGCCGTCATCTTGGTGCTGCTCATCGCGGTGCTGGCGCTTGCGTTCGGCAACAGGGGCGCAGAGTCGCAGGACGCTCCGAAGGTGCCCATCACCGGCGTGACCGACACCACGCAAAGCGGCGAGGGGTCTTCGGGCGCCGAGGGCGCGCCTGCGCAGGAGGCTGCGCCCGCCGAGGTCGCGCCGACGAGCGTGACGGTGGAGTACGAGGTGTCGAACCAGTCCATCTACGCCGTCATCACCACCGACGGGGTTGCGGCGGAGCAGATGATAACCGGTCCCGTGACCGAGACGGTGGAGGTGAGCGGCACCTGGAGCTTCGCCACGTGGGTGAGCGACGCGGTGACGGTGACGGTGGACGGCGAGGAGGTGGCCTTCGACGGCACGGATGCAAGCGGTATGCCGATGTGCACGGTGGACTTCGCTGCCTACCTCGAGCAATGGAAAGCCGACCATCCGGACGCGGCGGATTCCCCGGCCGGGACGTCCGGGTCCTCCACGGCCGGAGCCTCCGGCAGCGGGTCGTCCTCCGGAGCGGGCGGCTCCTCTGCCGGCTCTTCCACCCAATAGCGCTCCCGCACCGTGCGCGGATGCGGTATCCTGTTCGGACGATGATGCGCGCGGCCCGCGAAAGCGCGCGCCTGAGGAAAGGACGGTCACATGGCCAAGGAATCGAGCTTCGACGTGGTGTCGACGGTCGACATGCAAGAGGTGGACAACGCGTTTCAGCAGGCGCGCAAGGAGCTTGCCCAGCGCTACGATCTGAAGGACTCCGGCGCCCAGATAGCGCTTGACAAAGCGGCCGGCGCCTTCACGGTGACGGCGCCGGCCGACTTCGTGGCCCGGCAGGTCATCGACGTGCTGGGTTCGAAGCTGATCCGCCGGGGCATCGACCTGGCCGCCGTCAAGTGGGGCGAGCCCGAGGCCGCCGCCGGGCAGAGCGTCCGGGTGCGCGGTTCTATCGTCGAGGGCATAGACAAGGAGTGCGCCGGGCGCATCAGCAAGGACATCAGGGGCACGAAGCTCAAGGTGAAGGTGCAGATCGAGGGCGACAAGCTGCGCGTGAGCTCGGCGTCGCGCGACACGCTGCAGGAGGTCATCGCCTTTTTGAAGGGCCAAGACTACGGCCAGCCGCTCCAGTACGTCAACTACCGCTGAGGCGGCGCGCGTGCCATGAATTCGAAGACCTTTGCGGATGCCGCCCCTTCCGTGGCGTTCATCACCCTTGGTTGCGCGAAGAACGAGGTTGACACCGCCCATATGCGCAGGCGCCTGGCGCAGGCGGGCTTTGCGCTGGAGGAGGACCCCGCCCGCGCCCACGCGGTGGTGGTGAACACGTGCTCTTTCATACAGAGCGCCACCGAGGAGAGCCTGGAGGCCGTGTTCGACGCGGCGGGGCTTCCCAACGTGGCAGCCGGCGCGCCGCTTGTGGTGGCGGGCTGCATGCCGGCGCGCTACGGCGAGGAGCTGTCCGCCGAGCTGACGGAGGCGCGCGCCTTCGTTCCGTGCAGCCGGGAGGACGACATCGCCGCCGTCGTCGCGGGCGCCCTGGGCCTTGACGGCATCCCGGGAGGCGGGCGGGGATCGGTCGCCGCAGGCAAGGAGGGGATCGGCGAGGCGGTGTCGGCCTACGTGAAGATCTCCGACGGGTGCGACCGCTTCTGCAGCTACTGCACCATCCCTTTCATCCGCGGGCGCTACCGCAGCTTCCCCTACGACGAGGTGCGCGCCGAGGTGGCCGCGCGCGTGTCGGAGGGCGTGCGCGAGATCGTCCTCATCGCGCAGGACACGGGGCGGTGGGGGACCGACCTGCCGCAGCCCTCGTCGCTCGCCTGGCTTGTGGGGGCCTTGGCAGAAGAGTTCCCCGACACGTGGCTTCGCCTCATGTATCTGCAGCCCGAGGGGCTGACCGACGAGCTTCTGGACGCCGTGGCCTCGCACGCGAACGTGTGCGACTACTTCGACATCCCCCTCCAGCACGTGGACCCCGCCATCTTGCGCGCCATGAACCGCCCGGGGTCGCGCGGGGAGTTCGAGGCGCTTGTGCGCCGCGTGCGCGAGCGCATCCCGAACGCGGCGCTGCGCACCACCCTCATCGCGGGCTTTCCCGGCGAAACGGACGAGCAGTTCGAGGAGCTGTGCGACTTCGTGGAGGAGGGGCTGTTCGACTACGTGGGCGTGTTCCCCTACTCGCGCGAGGAGGGCACGCGCGCCTTCGATCTGCCGGGCCAGGTGGACGAGGAGGAGAAGGCCGACCGTGCGCAGCGCCTGCGCGACGCATCCGACGCGGCATGCGCCCCGCGCATCGCCGAGCGGACGGGGCGCGTGATGGACGTGCTGGTGGAGGGCGTGGAGGAGGACGGGCAGCTGTTCGGGCGCGCCATGTGCCAAGCGCCCGAGGTGGACGGCGTCACCTACCTGGCCGCAGGGCGCGCAGGCGAGGTGCGCTCCGTGACGATAACGGGCACGCTCCTCTACGAGATGGAGGGGGAGTGAGGTCGTGAGCGGGGACAGGCGGCTGAATCCAACGTCCGCCGGCAGGCTGTGGACGCCCGCGAACATCGTCACGCTCGTGCGCATCTGCTTGGTGCCCGTGTTCGTGGCGGCTCTCGTGAGCCCCTGGCCGCAATGGTTCGGCCTGCCCCAGGTGGCCGACGATGCGAAAAGCCTTGTTGCGGCGGGTATCTTCATCCTCATATCCTGCACCGACTGGCTGGACGGGTACCTGGCGCGCAGCCGGGGCGAGGTGACGGACTTCGGCAAGTTCATGGACCCGCTGGCCGACAAGATACTCGTTTGCGCGGCGCTGCTCGCCCTCATCGAGCTGGGGGCGCTGCCCAGCTGGGTGGTTCTGGTCATCCTGGCGCGCGAGTTCATTGTGTCGGGCGTGCGCATGGTGGCCGCGAACGAGGGCGTGGTGATCGCCGCCAGCTGGTACGGCAAGGCCAAGACCGTGTTCCAGATGGTGGCGATAGTCCTGTTCTGCGTGAAGGACAGCCATATGGCGGGAAGCGTCCATGCGGCGCTTTCCGACTGGATGTGGACGCTCAGCTGGCTGGTCATGCTGGTGGCGCTCGTGCTCACCGTGGTGTCCATGCTGGACTACATCGCGAAGGCGCGCCGCCTTCTGGGCTTGGGAAGGGGCGGACGCGCCGGCGGGGGCGACGTCGCCGGCGTCGCCGACGAGGAGCTCTCCCGGCTGGCCGCGGCCGTGCTCGACGCGGCGCGCGCGGCGGGGCGCACGCTGGGGACGGCCGAGAGCTTGACGGGCGGACTTGCCGCAGCGGCTCTGACCGCGGTTCCCGGCAGCTCGGAGACGGTGCGCGGAGGCGTGGTGAGCTACGCCTCTGCGGTCAAAAGCGGCCTGCTGGACGTCGATCCCTCCGTCATCGCGTCGAAGGGGGCCGTGAGCCGCGAGACCGCGCTCGCCATGGCCAAGGGCGCGCGCGAGCGGTTGGGGTGCGACGTGGCGGTGTCCATGACCGGCATCGCCGGGCCGGGCGGCGCCGAGCCGGGAAAGCCCGTGGGCACGGTGTGGCTCGCCTGCTGCGACGAGCGCGGCGGCCGCGCCGAGCATCGGCTGTTCTCGGGCACGCGGGAGCAGGTGCGCCGGCAGACCGTGCGCGCGGCCCTGGAGCTTGCCCTCGACGCGCTGGAGGCGCGCTAGATCCGCGCTGGAAGCGCGCTGGAGGGCCGCTGGATCGGCGTTGGGCGGACGGCGGATACGCGTTGGATCGAGGCGCCGTCGCGCTGGATGCGCGCCATGTCCGCGCTGGAGGGTCCCGCTATACTGGATCTGCGGATCCGTTGGAAACCAAGTCTTGACGTTCAAACGGATGTTCGTATAATAGGGAAAAGCGGAAACCACGCGCCGCAGAGCGTCGCCGGGAAGAGAAGGAAGCGCATGAACGAAGAAAAAGAGAAGATGCTCAAGCTGACCACCGATCAGATAGAGACGAAGTTCGGCAAGGGCTCCATCATGAAGTTCGGAGAGGGGGAGCAGGGCCTCAACATCGGCGCCATACCCACAGGATCGCTGCCGCTTGACGCGGCTCTTGGGATCGGGGGCGTGCCGCGCGGCCGCATCGTGGAGGTGTACGGACCTGAATCGAGCGGCAAGACGACGCTCGCCCTCCAGATCCTCGCCGAGGCCCAGGCGCTCGGGGGCATCGTCGCCTTCATCGACGCGGAGCACGCGCTCGATCCCGTGTACGCGGCGCGGCTGGGGGTGGACATCGACGAGGTGCTCATCTCCCAGCCTGACACCGGCGAGCAGGCGCTCGAGATCTGCGACATGCTGGTGCGAAGCGGCGCCATAGACTGCATCGTCATCGACTCGGTGGCGGCGCTCGTGCCCAAGGCCGAGATCGAAGGGGAGATAGGCGACACCACGGTGGGCCTGCAGGCGCGCCTTATGTCCCAGGCGCTGCGCAAGCTGGCCGGCTCGCTTTCCAAGTCCAACACCACCTGCATCTTCATCAACCAGCTGCGCGAGAAGATAGGCGTCATGTTCGGCAACCCCGAGACCACGACGGGCGGACGGGCGCTCAAGTTCTTCTCCAGCGTGCGCATCGACATCCGCCGCATCGACTCCATCAAGAAAGACGGCGAGATCGTGGGCAACCGCGTGCGCGCCAAGGTGGTCAAGAACAAGGTGGCCCCGCCGTTTCGCCAGGCGGAGTTCGACCTCATGTACGGCGAGGGCATCTCGCGCGAGGGCTGCATCGTGGACATGGCCGTGGAGGCGGGCGTGGCGAAGAAGAGCGGCGCCTGGTACACCTACGGCGAGGAGCGCCTCGGCCAAGGGCGCGAGGCGGCCAAGCAGACGCTCAAGGAGAACCCCGATCTGCGCGAGGAGCTGGAGAACAAGGTGAGGGAGGCCTTCGACATCCCCATCATCACCCGGTCGGCCGAGGAGGCCGAGGCCCTGACGCCGGCAGCCAAGCCCAAGGGGAAGAAGTAGCATGACGGCCTCGGCCGAGGAGCTTGCCCGCCTGCGGGAGCGCATGGACGCCATCCTCCGCTCGGATTCCGCCTCCGCCCGGGGTCCGCGGCACGTCGAGGGCCGTCGGGCCGGCCGCGCCGAGGGCGCAGAAGGCCCGCGCGGCTCATCCGGAGCCGCTGCGGAGCCGTTTTCTGATGGGGCATGCGAAGCGGGCGGAGCGGACGAGGCCGAGAGGGCCTTTCGCAAGATAGAGCTCCTCGCCTGCTCGCACGAGCAGGCGAGCGAGGCGCTGCGCAGGAGGCTTGCGCGGGACGGCTTCTCGGCGGAGGCTGCGGAGGCGGCGGTGGGACGGGCGGTCTCCTGCGGGCTTGTGGACGACCGGCGCTACGCCGACGTGCTCGTGCGCAGCCGCCTCGCGCAGGGGCGCGGCGTCCAGGGCATCCGCGCCGAGCTCGCCTCTCTCGGCATAGAGCCGCCTCGCGAGGACGGCTTCGCAGGGGGGCTTTTCGACGACCACGATTCGGAAGTCGAGCGTGCCCCTGGCGTTCTCGAGCGCAAACCCCC
>NZ_CBDTNW010000126.1:0-11827 GCF_965361815.1 Rubneribacter sp. | reverse complement strand
GCACACGTTGATGCCGAGCGTGCGGTAGAGCTTCTCGTCGGTGGCCGACAGGATCACGCTGAAGAACGCGTCGCAGCCGCGCAGGTCGTTCACGTGTTCGATGAGCTTCGCGGCCGATTCGTCGGTGGCCGAGCTGATGGACAGCGCGATGAGCGTCTCGTCGGAGTGCAGGCGGGGGTTGCGGCTGTGCAGCTGCTCGGTTTTGAGGCGGCAGATGGGGGTGATGGCCTCGTCGGTGAGCACGTTCTTGTCGTCGTCGACGCCCGCCACGCCCTTGAGCGCGTTCATGAGCAGCGACGACGCCGCGCCTAGAAGGGCGGAGGTCTTGCCCGTCACCACGCTGCCGTCGGGCAGCACCATGGCGCCGGCCGGACCGCCGGTCGTCTCCTCCTTGAGCAGCGCGGCCGAGCGCGCGGGGGAGAGGCCCGCGTTCACGCCTGCCTGGTTCATCAGCAGCTCGAGTTTCTCCAGCTGCTCGTGGCCGACCCCGGTGCGCTTCACCTCCACGGCGGTTTGGAAGTAGCGGCGAACGATCTCCATTTGGGCGGCCTCGCGTACGGCCTCGTCGTCCACGATGGCGTTTCCGGCCATGTTCACGCCCATGTCGGTGGGCGACTGGTAGGGGCTTTCGCCCGAGATGCTCTCCAGCATGGCCTTGAGCACGGGGAATATCTCCACGTCGCGGTTGTAGTTCACCGTCGTCTCGCCGTAGGCTTCCAAATGGAACGGGTCGATGGTGTTCGCGTCGTCCAAATCCACCGTGGCGGCCTCGTAGGCTATGTTCACGGGGTGCTTGAGCGGCAGGTTCCACACGGGAAACGTCTCGTACTTGGCGTAGCCGGCCGCGGTGCCGCGCGCGTGCTCGTGGTAGAGCTGCGAGAGGCACGTGGCCATCTTGCCCGATCCGGGGCCGGGGGCGGTCACCACCACCAGCGGGCGCGTCGTCTCCACGTACTCGTTTTTGCCGTAGCCCTCCTCGCTCACGATGTGGTCGATGTCGTAAGGGTAGCCGGATATGGGGTAGTGCAGGTAGCTTTTGATCCCCAGGCTGTCCAGGCGCTTGCGAAACGCGCCGGCCGAGGGCTGGTTCGCGTAGTGGGTGATCACCACGCCGGTGGTGGCGAATCCCATGGAGCGGAATATGTCCATGAGGCGCAGCACGTCCTCGTCGTAGGTGATGCCGAGGTCTCCGCGCACCTTGCTCTTCTCTATGTCGTTGGCGTTGATGGCGATGATGATCTCCACGTCGTCGGCCAGGCTCTTGAGCATGCGGATCTTGGAGTCGGGCTCGAACCCCGGCAGCACGCGCGCGGCGTGGTAGTCGTCGAACAGCTTGCCGCCGAACTCCAAATAGAGCTTGCCGCCGAACTGCTCGATGCGGTTGCGGATGTGCTCGGCTTGCAGCTCGATGTACTTCTCGTTGTCGAATCCGATGCGCATGGGTTGACGGTGCCCCTTTCTCAAGACGGTGCGAAGGGGTGCGCAGCGTGCCTCTCCGGCCTGGCCGGCGCACCGGCATCGATTATATCCTACTTGATGCCGAGGATGTTTCCGGCCCGCGAAATCGTCCGATCCGAAGACTCCCGCAGCCGAGAACCCGCAGCCGAGGACCCGCTTCGCCCGCCTTGCCGGCAATGCGCCGGCCCGCGAAATCGTCCGATCCGAAGGCCGGCGCAACTGGTATGCTGTATCGGCGGCGGATGCGCCGCCGGCGGACGGAGGCGGCAGGCGAGGGAAGGGGGCTTGTGCGCGAGCAGATGAAAGAGTACGTGTCTTACCTGCGCATCGAGCGCGGAAGCTCGCCTTTGACCGTGTCCGCCTACGAGGCCGATCTGCGCGACTACGCGGCGTTTTTGGAGGCGAGGGGCATTGACGATGCGGGGGAGGTGGACCGCGCGACCGTGGCGGCCTACGAGGCGGAGCTGTTCGATCGCGGCTACGCGGCCTCGACGGTTGATCGCCACGCGTCGGTGCTCAAGGGCTTTCATCGCTTCCTCGTGCGCGAGGGCCATGCGCGCCGCAATCCCACCGACAGCCTTCCGCTTCCCAAGGTTCCCGATCGCTTGCCCGATGTGCTGAGCGCCTCCCAGGTGGCGGCCATGCTGGATGCTCCGGTGGAGCGCGCGCCCGCGCCGCTGCGCAACCGGGCCATCCTCGAAGTGCTGTACGGTTGCGGCTTGCGCGCAAGCGAGTGCGTTGGGCTGGACCTGGCCGACGCAATGCTTGACGAGGGGTATCTGCGCATCGTGGGCAAGGGGGGCAAGGAGCGCGTGTCGCCCATCTCGGGCACCGCCCTTCAGGCGCTGGGGGATTATCTTGAGCGGGGCCGCCCCGGCTTGGAGAAGCCGTACGCGAAGGCCACGTCCGCAGTGTTTCTGAACGCGCGCGGCGGGCGCCTGACGCGGCAGAGCGTCCACGCCATCGTGGCGAAGGCGGGCCTCGCCATCGGCGTGGAGAACCTCCACCCCCATACGCTGCGCCACTCCTTTGCCACCCACATGCTGGAGGGAGGCGCCGACCTGCGCGTCATCCAGGAGATACTGGGGCACTCCGACATCTCGACCACCCAGATATACACCCATGTCAGCCGCGCCCACATGCGCGAAGAGTACCTGGCGTTCCACCCGCGCGTAAAATACAATAAAAATAATTATAGTTAAAGGCCCGCGCCGACGCCCGGAGAAGGCGTCTGCTTGCCGCGCATCGCCCGCTCGTGCGCGCCCACCGCCCGTTACCGGCCACCCGTGCGCGCTCGCCGCTCGCCGCCCTCGCTTTCCGGGCGCCTTTTCGGGTCCGCCTTTCTCTTCCGCGCATCGGGATCGTCTGCTTGCGATTGGCTCTGCGTCCGCTCACAGCGCAGGGTCCCTGCCCTTCGCATGCCGCAAACACGTACGAATGTTTCACGTGAAACACTGCGTGCCGGCGCTCGAGGGGCGTTTTGCCTCGACTGCCGGCGGACGGCGGCGCATCATTGCCGTTCCAGCGCATGCCGGCGATGATCGCGAGGCGGCTGATCGGTTGTTTCCGATTGCTTCCGCGATGTTTCACGTGAAACATTCGTACGGGTTGCCGGTTCGCAGAATGCAAGGCGGTGCGCTAGAGGGTTCGCGGGGCGGACGGGGGCGGACCGCGAAAGCCGCAGGACGCGCGGCGGCGGACTGCGAAGACCGCGAGGAGCCGCAGGACGCGCGGCGGCAGGCTGCGAAGGTCCTGGGGAGTTGCGGAGTGCGCCGCTGGGGGCCGCAGGAGGTGGCGAGACGCGCGGCGATGGATCGTGGGAGGCCGCAGGGCGCGCGGCGGCGGGTTGTAGGGCGTGCGGCGGTGGGCCGTGGGAGGGCGTGGGGCGCGCGGGGGTGGGCCGTGGGAGGGCGTGGGGCGCGCGCGGGCGTTTTCGCGGGCTGCGAGCGATGCGGGCGGAAGGGTCCGTTTTCGCCCACGCTGGCGCTCTGACACATATTCCGCATAATTCGCTCCCACGACGCGCCACCGCATGCCTCGTCCATATCTTGTGCCTCGGCGCACCCTTTGTGCAACATCTAGCCGAGCTTTGTCGGGCGGATTGCGCGCCCGATTCGACGGCGCGTCAACCGGGGGGTTTCAAAAGGCTTCGGATGGGATGAAGAAGCATAATTTGTTGCGAAGTGGGGCAAAGTGGGATAAAATTTCATCCATCGAAGGGCCGCGCGGAAAGCGTGGCGGGAAGGACGGAATGGCCGAAGACACCGAAAAGGTCGTCGATCTCAACAGCGCGTACCGCCACAAGGTGGACGCCAAGGGCCGCATGTCCCTTCCGTCGTCGTTTCGCAAGGTGCTTTCGACGGATCTGGTGGTGACCCGAAACCCCAAGGACGAGTGCCTCTACGTGTTCGAGCCCCAGGCGTTCAACGACTGGGTGGCGGGCGTGTTCGAGGACAAGTTCGAGAAGTACGACCGCACGAACGACCTCCACGTTCGCCTGCGCCGCAAGCTGAAGGCGCGCGCCGCCGACGTGTCCGTGGACGCGTCCGGCCGCATCATGATATCGGCGGAGCAGCGCGAGGCCGTGGGCATAGAGAAGGACGTCGTGGTCGTGGGGAACACGGGCTACTTCGAGATCTGGGACGCGAAGCGCTACGATCGGGTGGACGAGGACACCGACCTCGGCCTTCTGTTCGACTGATCATAAGGCGTGAGCGAAGTGACAGAAGAATATCGGCACACACCCGTCCTGCTCGCCGAGTGCCTCGAATACTCGAACCTCAAACCGCAGCACACATTCGTGGACGCAACACTCGGCGGGGCAGGGCATTCCTTCGAAGCGGCCAAGCTCATCGGGAGCGCGGGCACGCTCATCGGCATCGATCAGGACGAGGTAGCGCTGGCCGCCGCCCGTCGCAAACTCGGGACGCTGCCCGATGACGCCTGCCCGCGCCTCGAGCTGGTGCGCGGCAACTTCAAGGACCTGGACGAAGCGCTCCTTGGCGCGGAGGTTCCCGGCGTCGACGCGTTTTTGTTCGACCTCGGGGTGTCCTCGGTGCAGATAGACACGCCGTCTCGAGGC
This sequence comes from Rubneribacter sp., assembly GCF_965361815.1. NCBI lineage: Bacteria > Bacillati > Actinomycetota > Coriobacteriia > Eggerthellales > Eggerthellaceae > Rubneribacter > Rubneribacter sp. The sequence goes on along the minus strand of NZ_CBDTNW010000126.1, from coordinate 7,287 downwards.
TTCTCCTTCAAGGAGAACGGCCCTCTTGATATGCGGATGGATCCGGGCAAACAAACCCTGACCGCAGCAGAGATCGTCAACACCTACAACGCAGCAGATCTCACTCGGATCATCCGTGCCTACTCGGACGAGCGATGGGCGAGCCGCATAGCGGAGTTCATCGTGCGAGCGCGGCAGACGGCCCCGGTGGAGACGAGCGGGCAGCTCGTGGACATCATCAAGGCCGCCATCCCGGCCTCGGCTCGCCGCGCCGGAGGGCATCCGGCCAAGCGCACGTTCCAAGCGCTGCGCATAGAGGTGAACGGCGAGCTTGACGCGCTTCGGAGCGGCTTGGACGCGGCCGTCCGCTGGCTCAACCCCGGCGGCACGCTCGCGGTCATCAGCTACCACTCCCTGGAGGACCGCATCGTCAAGGAGGCGTTCCAGGCGTTCGCCAACCGTTGCACCTGCCCGCCGGACCTTCCGGTGTGCGTGTGCGGCAAAGAGCCGATACTCGACATAGTCACCAGAAAGCCGGTGCTGCCGGCCGCAGAAGAGATAGACCGCAACCCGCGTGCCCGCAGCGCCAAGCTGCGCGTCGCGCGGAAGCGTTGAAAGCGAAAAAAGCGCACGGCCACCCGCACAGCCAGCCGAAAACGAAGAAAGGGGGTGGGGCATGAGCGCGGTTCCCGCATACTCTCATTATCCCGAGCGCGCTGCGGAGCGCGACTCGCGCGAGCGCATCAGCGTGCTTCCTGGTCGCGGCGTGCGCACGCAGCCCTCCTCCCTCTCCCCGAGCGTCGTGCTCGCGGCGAAAGCAGTGGCCGTGGTGTTGGTGGTGCTCTCCATCGTGGCGTTCGCGCGCATCGGGCTGGTGTCCGCCGCCTTCTCCGCCTCGGCCCAGTCCGCCCAGCTTTCCGCACAGATATCCGAGGCCCGCGCAACGGGGTCGTCGCTGGAGGTGTCGCAAAGCACGCTCTCCAATCCCACGAAGCTCAAGCAGCAGGCCGCCGATCTCGGCATGGCCGCGCCTGCGTCCGTGGGCGTCATAGAGCTGGAGGAAGACGTTGTGACCGCCGACGACGACGGTGCGCTCTCGCTGTCTGGAAGCGTGGCTGCCGCATCTGGCGCCGGGGCGTAGCGCCGTGGCCGACAGGTACGAAACGCCGCGTGCGCAGCGGCGTTCCCCCGGCCGGGGAAGCTCCCGCGCATCGGCGCGCCGCACGCGTTCGGCCGACCGCCACCGCGTGGCGCGAACGCAGCGCGCACAAGGTTCGCAGCGCCCCCGTCGTTCGCAGGCCCCCCGCTTCTCCGCCCAGCCCCTCGTCCCCGATTCCAACCGCGTCTTCTGGCCCATCGTGGCGTTCGCCGTCGTGGCCGCGCTGCTCTCGCTGCGCCTTGTGTACCTGCAGGCGATAGCCGCCCCCGACCTGGCGAGCAAAGCCGAGCGCGCGCGCATGTCCTATTCTTGGGACGAGCCCCGTCGCGGAACCATCTACGACCGCAACGGCGTGGTGCTGGCAACCTCGGTGGAAGCGTCCACCATCTACGTCGATCCCGCGGAGGTGGACGACCCCGATACCACCGCCCAGGTGCTCGTGGACGTGCTGGGCGGGCGCAAGTCCGACTACCTGGAGGCCGTCACGGCCGGCAACACCCGCTACTCCGAGATCAAGGAGAAGGCGGACGCCGAGGTGGGCGAGCGCATGGAGGAGGCTGTCGCCGAGCTGACGGCGACAGGCGGCGCCCACGAGGGCGCGTCGCTGGGCATCCACTGCAAGGCCGAATGGAAGCGCGAGTATCCCAACGGCCAGGTGGGCGGCCAGGTGATAGGCGCTTGCAACCTGGAGGTGGACCAGGACAACAACCGCGAGTACTACACGGGCATATCGGGGCTGGAGCTGTACTACGACGACATCCTGTCCGGCGAGGCGGGCTACACCCGCATGGAGACGGGGTCCGACGGCACGCCCATCCCCGGGGGCAAGAACGAGTCGAAGGAGGCCGTGGACGGCCAGGACATCATCATCTCGCTCGACATAGAGCTGCAGCAGTACGTGGAGGAGCGGCTCACGGCCGACGAGAAGGGCATGACCGCCAACGGCGGCAGCGCCATCGTCATGGACGGGGGCACGGGCGAGATATACGCGGCCGCGTCGCTTCCGCTGTTCAACCCCGCCGACCGCTCCGAGGTCAAGGAGGGCGCCACCAAGCTCAAGGCGGTCACCGACCTGTTCGAGCCGGGGTCCATCTTCAAATCGGTGACCACCATGGCCATTTTGGAGTCGGGCACCATGTCCCCGGACACCGAGCTGTTCTGCCCGGCCTCCATCACGGCGGACGGCTACACCATCACCGACGCGCACGAGCGCGGAGACGCCACCTACACGCTGCGCGAGATACTGGACCAGTCCTCCAACATCGGCATATCGCTGGCCATGGAGCGCATGGGCTTCTCGATGCTCCACAGCAAGATACTCGAGTACAACCTGCACTCGAAGACGGGCGTGGACTACCCGGGCGAGGGCGAGCAGGGCACCGACATCCTAGGCTCGCTGGCCGACCCCGAGGACCTGTCCACCGTGGGTATGTACAACATCAGCTTCGGCCAGGGCATCTCGCTCACGCCGCTGCAGATCACGCGCTTTTACGGCGCGCTTGTGAACGACGGCGTGGAATGCACCCCGCACTTCCTGATATCCAAGCCCCAAAGCGGCGAGGTGGCGGAGTACGCCACCGAGGACGTGATAGAGAACAAAGAGGCCATCGAGGACATCACGAGCATGCTCAAGACCGTGGTGACCGACGGCACGGGCAAGCAGGCCGCCATCGAGGGGTTCAACGTGGCCGGCAAAACCTCCACGGCCGAGATATACGACGAGGAGAACGGCGGGTACCGCAAGGGCGTGTACAATTTGGCGTTCACCGGTTTTCTGGCCGACTCGTCAAGCCAGTTGGTTTGTTTTGTGGCCGCCAACGAGGTTCCCACCGACGGCGTGGTCACGCCGATGTTTAAGGATATAATGTCAACTGCTATCGACCGATTCAACATCCATCCGGAGTGAGGAAGCCATGGGCAAGACCTGTACCGAACTGCTCGAGGGCATCGATTGCACCGTCATCGGCAACCCCGACGACGAGGTGGGCGGCATCGCCTACCGCAGCGACCGGGTGCGGCCGGGTGATGCGTTCTTCTGCATCGTGGGCTTTTCCGCCGACGGGCACTCTTTCGCCCAGGACGCCATCGACCGCGGCGCGAAGGTGCTCGTGGTGGAGCGCAAGGTGTATCTGGCCGACGCCACCGACGTGACCGAGGTCGTGGTCAAGGACACGCGCAAGGCCATGGCCGTGGCGGCCGCCAACTTCTACGACCACCCGTCGCAGGGCCTCTCGCTCGTGGGCATCACGGGCACGAACGGCAAGACCACCACCACCTACCTCGTGGAGCACATCGCGCGCGTGGCCGGCAAGCGCACGGGGGTCATCGGCACCGTGGGCGTGCGCGTGGGCGACATCCAGGAGAAATCGGCGCACACCACGCCCGAGTCGCCCGATCTGCAGCAGCTGTTCGCGCGCATGCGCGAGGCGCGCTGCGACGTGGTGGCCATGGAGGTGAGCTCGCACGCGCTCGATCTGGAGCGCACGTGGGGCACCGCCTTCGCCGTCACGGCGTTTTCCAACCTCACGCAGGACCACCTGGACTACCATCACACCTTTGAGGCGTACTTCGAGGCCAAGGCGCGCCTGTTCTCCAAGGACTACCCGGCCCGCCGCGTCATCTGCATCGACGACAAGTGGGGCCGCGAGCTTCTGCGCCGCTGCTCGGTGGCCGAGGACAGCGTGGTGACCACGGGCTTCGACCCGTCCGCCCAGATCCATCCCGTGGAGGCGACCTACGCGCCCACGCACACCTCCGTCGTGCTCGACGTGCGCGGCGCCCGCTACGCGTTCGACTACCCGCTGGTGGGCCGCTTCAACGTGGAGAACGTCATGTGCGCGTTCGGCATAGGGCTGCAGCTGGGCTTTTCGCCGGAGGTCATCGTGGAGGCGCTTAAGGACGCCCCGCAGATCCCCGGGCGCCTGGAGCGGGTGGGCGCGCCGAACGCGGGCGGCGTGAGCGTGTTCGTGGACTACGCGCACACCCCCGACGCGCTGGAAAAGGCGCTCTCGTCCATCAAATCGCTCACGCCCGGCCGCACGATCTGCGTGTTCGGATGCGGCGGCGACCGCGACGCCAGCAAGCGCCCCATCATGGGCAAGGCGGCGCTCGCGGCCGACCATGCGGTGGTGACGAGCGACAACCCGCGCACCGAGGACCCCGACGCCATCATCGCCGACATCGTGAGCGGAATGGGCGCGGGCGAGGGCCGCTTCGACGTCGAGCCTGACCGCCGCGCGGCCATCGCTCGTGCCATCGCGCTGGCCCGCCCCGGGGACTCGGTGCTCGTCGCGGGCAAGGGGCACGAGGATTACCAGCTGGTGGGCGACAAGGTGCTTTCCTTCGACGACCGCGTGGTGGCCGCGGAGGAGCTGAGGCGCGCCTTCGGCGCGGCCCCGACGGGAGCCGAGGAGGGACGCTAGCATGCGTCTGAACGCGAAGCAGATAGCGGCGTGCACGGGCGGGCAGTACGCGGTGGAGCCGGTGGACGCGCGCGTGCTGGCCACGGGGCTTGCCTGGGATTCGCGCGAGGCGCGCGCGGGCGACGTCTACGTGGCGCTGCCGGGCGCGCGCGCAGACGGCCACGACTTCGTGGCGTCGGCCCTGCGCGCGGGCGCTGTGTGCGCGCTTGTCATGCAGCCGCTTCCCGCCGAGGTGCTCGCGCTCGCGCGCGAGCTGGGAGCGGCCGTCATCGAGGTTCCCGACACGGCGCACGCGATCACCGATTTGGCGCGCGAGTGGCGCGGACACCTCAAGGGCCGCGTGATCGGCGTCACCGGATCCGTGGGCAAGACCACGACGAAGAACCTCGTGCGCGACGTGCTGGCCGCGGCGCACACCGTGGTGGCCACCGAGGGCAACCAGAACAACGAGTTGGGCGTGCCCAAGACGCTGCTTTCCGCGGAGCCGGAGACGGAGGCTGTGGTGGTGGAGATGGGCATGCGCGGCGCAGGCCAGATAGCGCAGCTGTGCTCGTTTACGCGCCCGGACTGGGGCGTGGTCACCAACGTGGGCGAGAGCCATATAGAGCTTCTGGGCAGCCGCGAGAACATCGCGCGCGCCAAGGCCGAGCTTTTGCTCGCGCTGCCCGCCGCGTCGGGCATGGCGTTTCGGAACGGGGCCGACGATCTGTCCGACTTCGTCTACGAATGCTCCGACTTGGAGAGGTGGCCGAGCACGGTCGTGTGCTTCGACGGATCGGGCGCCTACGACGCTGCAGGATGCGGCGTTTCGGATTGGCGGCGCCGGCCGGCCGTGTGGGCCGAGGACGTGTCGCTTGACGAGCAGGGGCGGCCGCGTTTCACGCTGTGCGCCCGCGGCTTCTCGGAGGGCTGGCCGCCCGATGCGCCGGACGACCTGGCGGTTGAGCGCTGCGCCTGCGCGCTCGGCTTGCGAGGCGCGCACAACGTGGCCAACGCCTGCGCGGCGGCTGCGGTGGGGCGCGCCTTCGGCATGGACCTCGCCGCCATCGCGGGCGCGCTCGCGGGCGCGCTTCCCGAAGCGGGCCGCCAGGAGGTGCTGCGCGCCCGCGGGGGCTTCACGGTGGTCAACGACGCCTACAACGCCAACCCCGACTCCATGCGCGCCGCGCTGACGACCTTCTGCGCGCTCGATGTGCCGGGGAAGCGCATCGCCGTGCTGGGCGACATGGGCGAGCTTGGCGATTTCGCGGCCGCCTGCCATGCGGGCGTGGGCGAGCACGCCGCCGCGCTGCCGCTCGACCGCCTTGTGTGCGTGGGCGAGCTTGCCCGGATCATCGCCGACTCCGCGCAGCGCGCCGGCATGGACGCCGGGCGCATCGTGCGCGCCTCGACGTTGTCCGAGGCGCTGGGGGATCTGGACGTGTGCGTGGAGCCGGGGGACGCCGTGCTGGTGAAGGCGTCGCGCCTCATGGGGCTTGAACGCGTGGTCGAAGGATTGGTTAACTGACATGCTCACTGTATTCGCGCAATATCCGACGTTTTTGGTGTTCGTGGCCATCGTGGCGGCCATCGTGGCGACCATCGCGCTCATGCCCGCTTGGATCCGGTTTCTGAAGTCGAGCCACATCGGCCAGCAGGTGCGCGCCGACGGCCCCGAGAGCCACTTGGTCAAGCAGGGGACGCCCACCATGGGCGGCGTCGTCATGCTGGTGGCGGTTATCGTGGTCGCCCTGATCGTCGGCAAGCCGACGCCGGAGATGCTCGCCCTTTTGGGGGCTTGCGTGCTCACCGGCGCGCTGGGGCTTGTCGACGACGCCTCGAAGGTGGTCAAGGAGCGCTCGCTGGGGCTTACCCCCAAGGCCAAGCTTGTGGGGCAGTTCGCCATAGCCACGGTGTTCTGCCTGGTGGCGGTCAACCTGCTGAGCATCGAGCCGACGGTGGAGATACCGTTTCTGTGCACCATCGACATGGGCGTTTTGACCACGGTGGTGCCCGTGGGAGAGGGCGTGTCCATCCCGTGGGTGTACCTTGTGTTCGTCAACGTGCTTTTGGTGGGGCTGTGCAACGCCGTGAACCTGACCGACGGCTTGGACGGGCTGGCGGCGGGCACGGTCATGATCGTGATGATCGTCATGGCGGCCATCGCCTACCGCTCCGACATGCTGGAGTCGGCCATCTTCGGCGCGGCGCTGGCGGGCGCGTGCATAGGCTTTCTGTGGTTCAACTCGTTTCCTGCGGACATCTTCATGGGCGACACGGGGTCGCTTGCGCTCGGCATGTCGCTGGGGTGCCTCGCTGTGCTCACGAAGTCCGAGTTCATCGTGCTCGTCATAGGCGGGTTGTTCGTGGCCGAGGCCCTGTCGGTCATGATCCAGGTGCTCTATTACAAAAAGACGCGCAAGCGCATTTTCCTCATGGCGCCTTTGCACCACCACTTCGAGAAGAAGGGCTGGAGCGAGACGAAGGTGGTCGTGCGCTTCTGGATAGTATCCGGCGTGCTGGCCGCGTGCGGCTTCTCGCTCTACTTCGCCGAGACGCTCATGGCGGTGGCGTAGCGTGGCGGGCGTCGATCTCATAGCGGGAAGGAAGCACGCGCCGCGCCGTTTGGGGCGCGTGCTCGTTTTGGGCTTGGGCAAAAGCGGGCGGGCCGTGGTCGACTACTGCCTGCCGCTTCTGGGCGGGCGCGTGCGCGCGCTGGCTGTGGCGGCCGGCGCGCGCACGCCGGCC
>NZ_CBDTNW010000125.1:0-17853 GCF_965361815.1 Rubneribacter sp. | reverse complement strand
CCGTTCGCGCGGGCCGAGGGGACGCCCCGCCACCCGCACCTCGCCCGCGCTCTCGGCGTGCAGCCCCGCAAGGCAGCGCGCAAGCGTGGTCTTGCCCGCCCCGTTGCGACCCACAAGCGCCACCGCACGGCCCGCATGCGCGGAGAACCCGCAATTGCAAACGACCGCCGCACCGCGCCGCCCGTAGCGCGCTTCAAGGCCACGCACTTCGAGGAGGGGCTGCTCGGGAAGGGAGCGCGTCTCAAGGGAGGCACGTCCTTCGCCGCCGCCCTGGTCCTCCAAGTCCTCGGAAGCCGGCCCCACCTCGGCAATGTCCCAGGCGCGCAGGCCCTTGCGCGCTCGCTCGACGGCGGGCATCGCGGCGAACTCGTCGGCGGGCAGGTCGCAGACGATGCGGCCGTCTTCCATGAGCACGATGCGGTCCGCCACGCCCGCCAGCCACCACAGGCGATGCTCGGCCACGAGGATCGCCTTGCCGGCAGCCTTCAAGCGCGCCACCACGTCGCGCAAACGCTTCATCGCGTCCACGTCCAGCGCGGCGGTGGGCTCGTCCAGCACGAACGCAGAGGGTTCCATCGCATGTACCGACGCCACGGCCACCAACTGCTTCTCACCGCCGGACAGCGCGCGGATGTCGCGCTCCATCAAACTCTCGATGGAAAGTTCGCGCACGGCGGCCGCCACGCGCACGTGCATCTCGTCCTGCGGCACGCCCATGTTCTCGCAACCAAACGCCACCTCGGAAGTGGTGTCCAGATTGAAGAACTGGCTGCGCGGGTTCTGGAACACGCTGCCCACAACGCACGACAGATCGTCCATCTCCCACCGGTCCATAGATATGCCCTGCACTCGTACTTCGCCGGACATCTCGCCTCCATACAAGGCAGGAATAAGGCCATTTACCATGCGCGTGAGCGTGGTCTTGCCACACCCGGACGGCCCGGTAAGCACCACGCACTCCCCCGGATGCACCACAAGGTCCACGCCAAAAACGGAGGCCGTCCCGCGCACCAGCACGCCCGAGCCGCCACCCGACCCAGCGTCCGCCCCTTCCGCACGCGCGTCTTCTATCGTCTGCGCGTCCGCTTCCCGCGATTCACGTGCTGCAACATCAGTCTTTCCATCTGACGCAGCATAGGAAAAGCTCGCATCACGCAGCTCGATCACCGGCGCGCTCACGCGAACCACCAGCCCATCCGCACGCCCAGCAAAAACGCGGCCACCGCCGAAAACGCCACCAGCATGATCCAATCCATCGCGCGCAACCGCAGGTCGTAGTACGATGTGCGCAGACGCGACGAGTCCATGCCGCGCACGGTGGCGGCGTTGCCCAGCTCGTCGGCCACGATGGCAAGGCGGCTCATCACAGGCACAAGCAGGCCCTCCATCACGCGCACGGGATGCGTCGTCACCATGCGAACGCCAAGCGGCACGCCACGCACACGCATAGCCTCCACCACTGAGGCGAACTCGGCTGTCATCGTGGGGAAGAACCGCAGCGCCACGCACAGCGCGATGATGGCGTGGCGCGGCAGGTAGACGCGCTGCAGCGCGCAAGCCAGCTCGCCCACGCACGTGGTGGCGATCATGTTCGAGGCGAACATGCCGATGCAGAACACGCAGCGCACCACCACAAGAATGACTGCGAACGATGCCGACGCCGAACTGGGCGCGAGCAGCGACAGGTAGCCGACGGCCGTGACCGCCGCGTACACCGCGCACCAGCGCGCAGCCGAAGCCGCCCGCCCGCACCACACGCACACCACGGCGCACAGCCCCACCATGACGAAGTGCGCGCCCATCGTGTTCGGCGAGAACGCGATGGCGTTCAGCAGCACGAGGATGGCCACGGACACACGCGGGTCGAGCCTGCGCTGCGCGAGCGCACCGCGAACGCGGACGGCCGGGGCGGAAGCGGGCGCGCACGCCGCCCTGGCGCACCGAATCGGCGCCGCTTGCGTTTCCCGGAATGCTCCCTTACTATTAGCCATGGCTAACATATTAACGGGAACGGGGAAAAGGAGCCGCTTGCCGCGCCATCGGAGCGTTTTCGCCGAAAAAGGATGCGACCGCGCCGAAAAACGGGAGCACGGGCAGCGCGTCGCATGCCAACGCGCCGGCATGCGACGCGAAAAGCGGCACCGGGCACGCCGCCCGACGGCAAGCCCGCGCACCCGCCACCCCTTCCCGCCATCCGGAAAGGAGAGGACCAGCCATGGCAACCCGCGGCATCAAACGCGCGACGGCGATAGAAGAGATGTTCGCCCCCCAGGTGAGGGCCATGCACGGCATCCCCTTCGAGGAGGGCGAGCTGCGCCGTTGCGGACGCGGTTGGCGCATCGACCCCGCCTGGGGCCAGGGCACGTACTGGTACTACCCCCTGGACGGCACTGCGGCCTTCGCCGTGTTCGACCTCGAGTTTCGCCGAGCGACCGACATGTCCATGCACTGCGCCGACATGCTGTGCTTCGGCAGCTACGGCCGCGGCATGATCCCCTACTTCACGGCGTTCTCCAAAGTGGACGACGGCGTGGAGACGGGCACGCTCCTCGGCTACATCTGGCGCGACAGCTTCTACCGCAACGTCGTGCGGCCCGGCAGCCCGCTTGCCGTGACAAGCCTCGCCCTCACACCGGGCGGCGCGGCGGCCATGGCGGCGCGCATCGGGACGGACCCGCTCACGCTGGCCTCGGCCATCTCGGCTCTGGACGGCACGCACCGCAACCTGGCGCTTTTGCGCCTGTTCGACGAGGTGCGGCGTGTGTGCCCCGGCGAACCGGTGGCGCGCGCGTACTACGAGAGCAAGGCTGTGGAGGCGTGCGCTCTCGTGGTGGACTGGTGGGGTTCGTTGCAGCGCAAAGGTAGTGCGCGCATCCGCCCCGCCGACCGCACGGCGTTCAACCTCGCCTGCGCCTACGCGCGCGAGCATCTGGGCGAGGCCGTTTCGCTGGAGGACATGTGCCAGGCATCGTGCGTGAGCGCGAGCAAGCTCACCGGCCTGTTCAAGGACATCGAGGGCACAACGCCCATGGGGTGGGTGCGCGAGCGCCGCATGGAGCGCGCCTGCCAGCTGCTCGCGCAGACCGACGACTCCCTGGCCGCCGTATCGGCCGCCGTGGGCTTCGCGCGCCAGGGAAGCTTTTCGGAGGCGTTTAAAAGCCGCTTCGGCGTCACGCCGCACAGCTTTCGCGCGCTACGTCGAAACGCAAGCTCCTAGCCGTCCGCCGCATCGCGTGCAAGCGCGCTCACCGGGGACGGTAGACGGCGCAGTTGTTCGGCGTCTCGTACATGTCCACCTGCGCCACGGGCAGGCCCGCCTCGGTCAGGCGCTCGCAGAAGCAGCGCGCCAGGTTCTCGGCCGTCGTGCGGAACGGGAGCACGGTCAGGCTGAACCCCTCTGCGGCAAGCGCCGCGAGCGTCGCTTCGGAAAGCGACCCCTCCTCCACGAGGAAGGTGTGGTCGAACTCCTCGGCCAAGTCGCGAACGGCGCGCTTGAACACGCCGAAGTCCAGCACCATGTCGCGCATGGTGCCCGCGTCCTGCACGTCGTCGACCTCCAGGTGGACCACCGCGCGCCAGCGGTGCCCGTGCAGGTTCTCGCATTTGCCGTAGTAGTCGGTGAGGAAGTGGGCCGAGTCGAAGCTGGCCTCCGTTTTCAGTCCGTACATGGCAACTCCTCGCTCCTCGCGCCAACCTGCACGCAGGCAAGCGCTTCGTCTTGATTGGCGCCATCATACCAAAGCGTCTGCTAAGCGCGCCGCGAAACTCCGCTCGGAAGCCCTCGAAAACCGCACGCACGCGGGAAACGGCGGGATCGGCAAGCCGGCCTTCCGCGCCGCCCCCGCGCGGCCCCTCCCGCAAGCAACAACCTGGCGCGCCTTTCCCTCCCCGCGCCCCGCGGCACGCTCCCCTGTGCTACGATTAACCGAGCGGCGGCGCACCCGATCCGCCGCACGGCACGCGGGCCCGGCCCGCGGCGCCTTTCCTGAAAGGAGGGCCTCCATGCCCCTCAACAAAGCGGTGCTCGCCGCGTTCAAGGCGGCCTCGCGGCTCAAGCCCGACGTCAAAACGTCCTACGGGGCGCAGCGTGTGGCCGAGGACGTGCTGGCGAAGCTCTCCGTCCCCAACCCGCGCTGCCGCATCGAGGAGAAGCTCGCCCCCATGCCCGACGGCCACCAGGTGCCCCTGCGCGTGTTCACGCCGCTCGACATCGACCTCTCCCTGGCCAAGGGCCTCAAAGTGCGCGAGGAGTCGCGCGGCACCATCCTGTTCTTCCACGGAGGCGGCTGGGTCAACGGAAACGTGGACTTTTACCTGGACGCCTGCACCGCCATGGCGCTTCGGCTGGAGCGGCGCGTGGTGTCGGTGGACTACCGTCGCGCGCCCGAGCACCGTTTCCCCCAGGCGCCCAACGACTGCTACGAGGTGGCGCGCCAGCTGTTCGCCGGCCAGCTCCTTGACGACGCCGACCCCGACCGCATCGTGCTGTTCGGCGACAGCGCCGGCGGCAACCTGGCCGCGGTGGTGTCGCTCATGGCGCGCGACAGCGGCGCGTTCTTTCCGAAAGCCCAGATGCTCCTCTACCCGGCCACCTACAACGACCACGACCCCCGCACCTCCTGGTTCGACTCGGTGCGGGAAAACGGCGAGGACTACCTGCTCACCGCGCGCGACGTCATGGACTACATGGACCTGTACGCCTCCTCGCCCGCCGACCTCTCCAACCCCGACCTGGCCCCTCTTTTGGCAGACGACCTCTCGGGGCTGCCCCGCACCCTCGTGATCACCGCCGAGTACTGCCCGCTGCGCGACGAGGGCGAGGCGTTCGCCGCGCGCTGCGAGCTGGAGGGAACCGAGGTCCAGTGCTACCGGATGCTCAACGCCGTGCACGGGTACCTGCTCTACCCCTCGGTGCTGGACATCGTCAAGGACACCTATCGCATCATGAAGCATTTCCTCGACGGGGACGAGCTGACGGAAAGGGGCGAGCGGACGTGGCTCGGGCTGCTTGGCACCGACTAGACAACGTGGGGAAGTTCTACTCGGCGCAGGCCGGAAGCCCCAACCAGACGGTGTTCCGCTACTCGGCCACGCTGGCCGACGAGGTGGACGAGGCCGCCTTGCAACGGGCGTTAGAGCAGGCCGTGGAGCTGTTCCCGGGGTTCAACGTGCGGCTGCGCAGCGGCATGTTCTGGCACTACCTGGAGCAGTCCGACGAGCCGCCCGCCGTCATGCGCGAGAGCCTGCCCATCTGCTACGGCCTGCACGTCCACGCGAAAAGCCCGCTTCTGCGCGCAAGCTGGCACCGCGACCGCGTCAACCTGGAGGTCTCGCACATGGTTTCGGACGGGCGCGGAACGCTGAGCCTGTTCAAAGCCCTTCTCTCGTTCTACGCGAAGGAGCGCTACGGAGTGGAGGGCCTTGCCGCGGACTACGAAGGGACCGACCGTCAGAAAGCCGAGAACAGCTTCGATGCGCACTTCGAACGCGACAAGGCGGGACGCTCCCCCTCCCTCGCAGCCTACCGCCTTCCCGGTCGGCGCGATCCGGGCGACCCCACGTACCTGGAATACCATTTGAGCGCCGCGCGCGTGCTCGAGCTGGCCCGCTCTTGCGGCGTGAGCCTCACCTCGCTCGTGATAGCGGCGGCGGTGTGCGCCATCCGCGACCGCATGACCCCGCGCGAGCGCGAGCGCGGCCGCGCCATCCGCCTCGACGTCCCCGTCGACCTGCGGGATTTGTTCGGATCGCTCAGCGTCAAGAACTTCTTCGGCCTGGCGTTCGTCTCCTACACGCCTAAAAGCGAGGACGAGCCCGTCGAGCGCGTGGCGCAGCGCATCCAAGAGCAGCTGCGCGCCGAAACCCAGCCCGACCGCCTCAAAGCGCGCATGAACCGCATGGTGGCCCTGGAGAAGAACCCGCTTTTGCGGCTGTCTCCCCTGTTCATGAAGGACCTCGTCCTCGCGGCGGCCGATCGTTTGACGGCGCGCGAGGTCACCACCACCGTTTCGAGCCTTGGCCGCATCCAGCTGGACGAGCGCGTGGCGGCCCACGTGCGCAACATCAACGTGTTCACCTCCACGACGGGGCTCAACTTCGTCGCGTGCACCTTCGGCGACGATTTGAGCATCGGCATCTCTTCGGCGTACCGCGACCTCGGCGTCGTGCGGGACTTCTGCCGCCTCTTCTCCGCGCGCGGCATCGAGGGCCTTATGCACACGAGCGGCGCAAGAGAGGAGGCGGGCGCGCGATGAGGCGGTGCGAGCACTGCGGCGTGCGCTTCTCCGGCAACCTTGACCGGTGCCCTCTGTGCCGCTTTCCGCTGACCGGCGCCGCCGAGCCCTCGGTGTTCCCCATCAGCGAGGTGCGCGTGGCGGGCGCGCGGGCGCGCCGGGTGCTCGCGTTCGCCGCCGCAGCCGCGGCCTTGGCGCTTGCGGCGGCGGGGTTTTTGCTCAAGATCCCGGTCGGCGCCGTCGCGGCGCTCGCGGCGGCGCTTGTGCTGAACTACCTGTTCGTGCGCAACTGCATCGCTCGCCGCCCCGACGTTTTGCGCATCGTCTCACGGTGTTTCCTGCTGCTGCTCGCCTTGGCGGGCGTGTGGTTTCTCGCCACGCGCGACATGTCCGTGACCACGTTCGCCATACCCGGCGTCTGCCTGGTCTCCCTTGCGTTCGACGCGGTGCTGCTGGCGGCGCTCAAAGGGACGTTCGTCGCCGGCTACGCGAAATACCTGCTGTTCGACGTGGCGTTGGGCCTGGTGCCGCTCGCGCTCGCGGCGGCGGGGCTGACCGAGCAGCCTGCGCCGTCGTACGCGAGCGCGGCTGCGGCAGGAGCGCTGCTGCTGGCGACCGTCGCGCTCGCGCGCGGCGAGCTGGCGGCGGAGATCCGCAAGCTGTTCGCCGCCTGAGAGGCGCAGCTCGAAAAGACCCCTCTTACCCGATCAAACCCCGCGAGACGAGCAGCCACCCCAAGGCGCCCGCCCACGCGACGGCCACGATGACGCGCACGGCGGCGGGCACGCGCAGGCTGCGCGCCGGCAGCATGAGCATGGCCGCCGCGCCGCCCAGCGCGCCGCCCAGATGCCCGCTCACCGAGATGCCCGGAACCAGCAAGGTGTAGGCCACGTTGACCGCGATGACCCCCAGCATGCCCTTGCTGTACTGCGCGAACACCGACCGGTTGCCCCGATGGAGCACACCTAGCAACGCCACGGCCACGAACAGGCCGAACACGCTCGTGGACGCACCCGCGCTCACCGACGCGCCGCTTCCCAGGAACACGTCGGCAGCGTAGGACACGGCGTTGCCCGTGATGCCGCCCACGAAATACAGCGCGACGAACCACCCTTTGCCCAGCGTGCGCTCCAGCACCTCGCCCACGCTGTAGAGCGCCACCATGTTGAACGCCAGGTGCATGAGGTCCATGTGCAGAAACATCGGCGTGACGAAGCGGTACAGGTCGGCGGCCGACCGCACCAAGGGCGCGTACATGGCGCCCATCTCGACCAGCACCTGCGTCGACACGTCCACGCGCATGCCGGAGAGCAGCACCTCCACCGCGTACACCGCCACGTTGAGCGCGATGAGGACAAGGGTGACCATGCACCCCGCATTGCGCTGCAGAAAGCTCGGCTTGTTCTGGGACAGCATGCGCTTGAGATCGTCGTCGCCGATCACGGCGCGCCTCGGCACGCCGCCGACGGCGGAATCCGGCCGGTTGCTTTGGGTCGGCGTGTTCTCCTGACTCTGGGGCACGGGCTCTCCTTGCGGGTTTCTGGTCGGTCGCATCCCCGCATCCTACCACGTCCGAGCGCCCGCGCGCCCAAACACCATCGCGCCTCCGCATCGCCAGCGCGAAAGCGCGCTTCGCCGTTTCAAAACGACCGGGAACGCTGCCCTAAGGGTACTGGTTCATGCCCATGGTGTCCCGCAGCTCCTCGTTGTAGGACACGTAGCCCGGTTCGTACCAGGAATATGAGTAGGAGTTGCCGTACTCGCAGCTCCCCACCGCACGCTCGTACTCGTCGTCGCACGAACGCGATCCCCCGCGGTCCTCCCCGCCGCCCCCGTGCGAGACGGCGGCCCTGCGCACAGGGGCGCGGTACTCGGATTCGTCGTCAGCTAGAACGAGCGCGAAGCTTTCGGCAGCCGATAGTAGATCGACATCGCGCACGGGCGGATCGGGAATGGCCGCCAGCGTCCGAAGAACGCTCAGCAAAGGCTCTATCTGGGGAAGCACGATGCTCGCCTGGCGCTGCACGTCAAGGTAGCGCCCCAGAACCTCCAGTCCGAAGTTCGGCAAAGAGAGCTCGGGCGGCTTAAGCGCGCGCTCCTCAAGCGCAACCGCCACCGCCTCCACTTGCCGCTTGCTCAGGCAGACGGGACGCTTGCCTATCTCGCCCACCAGCTTGGATGCGCGGACGACGGAGAGGCTCGAATCGTTTTTCACCTTCAACACGTCGCCCGCGAACGCGATCAGCGGAGTCACGGGCAGGCGGTCCTCGCGCCCTCTGTCCAGCGCCTCGTTCACCACATGCCGCACGCAGCGACGCCGCCGGGAGTTCTGCCGGCACGCCGCGCCCATCTCCTTGCAGCGCCCGTCCTTCCTCACCTTGCGCCAGGCGCCGTCCTTGCCCACCTCAACCCGGCACGGCTCCGCAGCGTCCAAGCGCCTCACCTCGACGGCGAACACCCCATGCGGGCAGACCACGACAATGTCGGACGCCGGGGCCTCGTCCCCCGGATCCAGCCGAACGTCCCGCAGCACCTTCCAGCCCTGCGCGCGGCGGGCGAGCAGGCCCGAAAGCGCCTCGCGCTTGGCCAGCTCGTCCGCAACAGGCTCCTTCGCCTGCTGCGCGAACGCCTCCCACCGCTCGCGCAGCAGCCGGGCGCGCTCCGCAAGCTCCCTGACAGGCCGCTGCCCCGCAAGCTCGGCGGCGGCCCGGCTTGCGTTCGGCGTTTGGGCGCCCGGCAACGCGAACGACTCCAGCGCGCCCAGCCGCTCGACGTCGAAGGGCATCGCGGGAAGGAGCGCCAAGGCGTCCCGGACCAGCAGCAGGTACCCGGCCCCCTCGCTCCCGCGAACGCGCACCTTTCCATCGGTTACCGAGAACAGGCGCAGCAGACCCCCGTCACCGCGATCCTTCGCAAGGCGCCGGAAGGGCTCGCCCTGCACGAACTCCCGATAGCCGCGCAAGACGCGGGCGTCGTCGCCCTCCCCTTCCGGCCGCATCACTTCGGGCGCCCGCAGGCGCTCCCCCAGCTCGAACCTATCCACCAGTTCGGCGTTCTCGACCGTCCTGAACCCCCGGCGACCGCCCCGGCTCCTCCAGCCGCGCCGCACGTTCGCCTCGCTGCCGTAAAACTCCTGAAACCCCGGCGACCCCTCCAACGACCGCAGCTCCTCCCTCGCCCCCTCTGATCGGGAAAGCCGCAGCTCGTCGGCGAAGAGCACGGCCGTGCCCGCCGCCAGCGCGGCAAGCTGCACGCCCGCGCAGAGGATCGTGATGGCCTCCCCCTTCAGGAAGGACAGCACCGTCTCGGTGAGGACGCCCGTCAAAAGCACCGACGCAAGCCACGTCGCGGGCAAAAGCAGCGCGGCTCCCGCACCCTTGGAAAGCGGATTCGTCTCGACGGCGCATGCGCGGTCGAACGCAAGGACCAAAAGCGCGGCGGCGGCCGCCATGGCCGCGACGTACAGGGAAAGCGGGAGGGGCTCTATGGCCTCGTCGAACTCGATGAACCGCAAAAGGGCCCCGCAGACAAAGGCGGACACCGCGATGGGGACGACGCACAGCCAGCCGCGGTACGGCCGCACAGGATGCCGGCGCGCGTGCATCGCGTACGCCCCGCCCGGATCCACATCGAAGTACGGCAGCATGCGCTCAAGCTTCTCCGCCAGGTCCTTCATAGGCATGTCCCCCGTTCGCACTCGCGCAGTTTTCCTCCATAATACCCCATCGCGCCTCACGGCGGGAAGCAGCACCCCGGCAGGTGCGAGTCGCATTGATCGGGAAGCGCAACGGGCGCGAGAAGAGGAACTCAACGAAAACGGGGGCGCTCACCCACGGCCGCCCCGAGGTGATGGCCGTCGTGCCTTGCCAAGCAAGCGGGCATCTGCAACGTGGAGGCCGATTGCCTGCCCGAGGACAAGCTGCGCGCCATCGAGCGCTTCGAGGACGGTGGCGCGCCGGTTCGCATGGTGGGCGACGGCATCAACGACGCACCCACCCTCAAGCGCGCGACGGCCGGCATCGCCATGGGCGGCGCGGGCAGCAACAGAGCCATGGACGCCGCCGACATCGCGTTCGTGCGCAACGACACCGCTGCGCTCCCCCACGTGATCGCCGTCTCGCAGCGCATGATGACCATCATCAAGCTGAACATGACGTTCTCGACGGACGCTCAATTTCGTCGTCATCGCGCTCGCCATGGTCGGCCTCCTTGGCCCGGTGGCAGGCGCGCTCGCGCACAACGCCGGATCGGCCCTCGCCATCAGCAACTCCGCGCGCCTTTTCGCTTCCAGCGCAAAGGCGCGCCCGCGTCGGACCGAAGGGCGGACGGCCCTCCGGCCTCCTCCGCCACCGAGCCGACGCAGGAGCCGCAACCGCGAACCGCTTAAGGCCGCGCGCACGAACCCGCGCTCGCGACCGATCGCAAGGATGGCCTTCAGATAGTCTTCGCCCGATTCCCGGACGGCCATGCGCCCTCGCCTCCTTCGCGCCTGCACGCATCGCGCGCCGCTCACCCGAAAAACCCTTCGACGCGCCGCGCCGTCTGCGGATCGTCGAGGCGGCCCCACCAGGCCGCGCGCCCCCGCTCCATGAGCAGCGCATGGTCGCAGCATTGGGCCACGAGCTCCGGATCGTGCGTGATCACCAAGCTCGTCACGCCGCGCGCCGACAGGTCGCGCAGGTTTCGGGCGGTGTCCAGCATGTGCGCCCAGTCCAGACCGCTTGTCGGCTCATCGAACACGCACACCGCGCGCTCGCCGGCCACCGCGCTCGCGATGGCCACGCGCTGCTTCTGGCCGCCCGAAAGCGCCATGGGATGCCGCTCGGCCAGACTCTCGAGGTCGAGACCTTCGAGGATGGCGTCGACGACGGGCGCGGCGGCCTCTCCGCGCAGCGGATCGCGGGGGCGGTTGCGCAGGGACAGCGCCACCTCCTCGCGCACGCTCTCGGTGAACAGCTGGTGGTTCACATCCTGCATGACCAGGTAGCAGAGCCGCCGGCGCCGCGCGTTCGAGCAGAGGCGCCCGCCCACGGCCACCTCCCCCTCGCATCCGCGCTCCAACCCGCACACGCAGCGCGCGAACGTCGACTTGCCCGCGCCGTTGTCGCCGAGCACGCCCACGACCGCTCCGCGGGGAAACGAAAGCCCCTCCACGTCGACGGCCGCCTTCCCGCTCCGCCCGTAAGCGAAGCGCAGCGAGCGCACCTCGAGGCCCGCTGTCGCATCCCCTTTCGCCGCGCCCGCCTTCGGCGCGTCTTCGCCCTCCCCCGCCGCAGCCGTCGGAAGACCGCGCCCTCCCGAACGGCCATGCGCGGACGCAGGGAGCGGGCGCGCGGGCGCGGACGACGGGCGCGCGGGCGCAGGGAGCCGAGGTGGCGCAAACGCAGCTGCCGACGCGGCGGCGAAGCTCACGGGGCGCACCGAGCGCAAGCCCGCCGCATGCAGCTGATCGTCCGAAAGCGCGCTCAGCTGCGCGGCGCTCTTCTCCCACGCGACGCGCCCCTCCTCCAAAAGCACGAACCTGTCGGCCACGTCCATGAGGTAGCCCAGCCGATGTTCGGCCACGACGACGGTGCGCCCCTCGGCCTTCCACCGCGCGATGACGTCCGCGAGCATGCGAACAGAGCGCACATCCAGGTTGGAGGCCGGCTCGTCCAGCACGAGCACGCGCGGGCCGTGGGCCGACACGCTCGCGCACGCGATCTTCTGCCTCTCGCCGCCGGAGAGCTTGAACAGGTTGCGGTCGAGCAGCCCGCGAAGCCCGAAGCGCTCGACCGCATCCAGCACGGCCGCGTCGATGCGCTCCGCGTCCCAGCCCATGTTCTCGCAGCAAAACGCCAGCTCGCTCGTGCTGTCCACGTTGAAGAACTGACTGCGCGGGTTCTGGAACACGCTGCCCACGAGCGCCGCCGTGCGCGCGATGGGCTCCTCGCTCGGATCGAGCGCCGCCCACGCCGCGCCGCCCACGCCCGCCGCGCCCACGCCCGCCGCCGCGCGACCGCCCGACGCGCGTGCGCCCGTGCCGTCGGCGGGCCCCACGCGCACCTCCCCCCACAGATCGCCCTCGAAGAACTGGGGAACGAGGCCGTTCACGAGGCGCGTGAGCGTGGTCTTGCCGCAGCCCGACCGCCCGCACAGAACCACCACCTGCCCTGCGGGCACGTCCACGCACACGTCGTCGAGCGCATACGAGCCCTCCGGCGCGCCCTTGTGCCGAAACGACACGTGCCGCACGCTCACGGGCACCCCGCCGCGCGCGTCCGGGGAACCGCCGCCGGCCCTCCGCACGGCTGCCGCGCCCCGCGGCGCCGCAAGCGCGCCCTCCGGCCCCGCATCAGGCGCCCCGCCGCGCGCGTCCGACGCGCAGCCGCCCTTCCCTACCATCCCAGCACCCCCTTCGTCATGGTGAACGCCGCGAGCGCCAGCATGAGCGCCGCAAGCGCGATGTCCGCCGCCCCGAAGCCCACCTGGCAGCGGCTCGTTCGCCGCGCCTCGCCGCCAAGGCCGCGCGCGACGCTGGCCGCCGACAGCTCGTCGCCGATCTTCACGAGGCTCACGATGAGCGGCACGAGCCGGTACTCGACCATCGCGACAGGCCCGCACCTCCATCCCACGCCACGCAAGTGCATGGCATCGCGGATGGAGCGGTACTCCTCCAGCACCGTCGGGAAAAACCTGAACACCACCGCGAAGGGGATGATCACCTTCTGCGGCAGGCGCAGCCGCTCGAACGCCGCCACGAACTCGCTCACCGTGGTGGTGGCGAACAGGTAGTACGCGAACACGGTGCCGGGAAGAAACGACAGCACCATGGCGGTCACGAGGCGCAGAAGCACCGCGAGCGGGCTCGTCGCGCCGAGGGCCTCCAGCAAGACCCCCTCGTTGAGCAGCTCCAAGACAAGCGACGCCAAAAACGCCGTGGAGAACCCGAAGGCGAACGCGCGGCGCCCCGCCTGGGCGAGCAGCGCGACCGTCACGGCCACCGCCGCGGATTTGAGCGCGAACCCCACAAGCGAGTATCCCGAGGCCAGAAGCGTCACGTTCGCGCACACGAGCATGACCACCTTCGTGCGCGGATCGAGCCAAAAGCCCTCGCGCGCCCCGAGGATGACGGGCTCGGCCGCGGCGGGCGCGGCAGACGAGGCGCCCGCCATCACGCGATGCCCGCGCGCTCGAAGTGCTTGCGCAGCACCTTCGTTCCGATGAACGCGCCCACAAGCGCGCATACGACGATGCCCGCGAGATCGGCGGCCAGCATGCCGCCCGACACGAGCGAGATCATCTCGTCGACATACGCGTCGCCCTGCGAGGCGCGGTACGGCTCGAAGTACGCCTCGGTCATGATCCACATCGGAAGCTGCGTGCCCACGATCCACAGCGAGAACACGCAGTGCGACGCGATGGCCGCCTTGACGCTGCGATAGCCCCCTGCCTTCAAGATGAGGTCGGCGACCAGCCCGCACACGATGCCGAAGCCAAGGCCGATGGGGCCGTAGCCCATCAAGAACGTGAGCAGCCCCATGAGCGCGCCCATGATGGTGACCATGCCGAAGCTTCTCACCTTCGTGTAGAACAGCATTTGGGAGATGCCCGACACGAGGGCGAGCGGCAACGGGAACAAATACGCCATGATGGGGATCATCCCCAGGCACCCGCACGCGAAGAAGATGACGAAGTAGATGACCGCGAACACCGCGCACGTCACCAAATCGCGCACCCCGATGCCCCGCTTCTGCTCGATCTGCCGCTTCGCGCCGCGCGGCGCCTGCTGCGTTGTCTTTTCCATGGTGAAGCCTCCTTTTCGTCGAAACGCCCTATCGTCCGGCCCGCGCGCCGCGGGCCGTCTTCTCAATCGGCGGCGCGAGGCCGCCCGCCAAGCCGGGCGCGCGCCTTCGCCGGCCGCCCCGCCGGACGGTCTGCGGCGGGGCGGCGCCCCTCACAACTTCCATCCGAGCGCCGCCTCGCGGCCCTGCACGAAGCGGCGGTAGAGGCCGTCTTCGCACATGAGCTCGTCGTGGCGTCCGCGCTGGACGATGCGGCCGCTGTCCAGCACGACGATCTGGTCCGCACGGCGCACGGTGCTCAGCCGATGGGCGATCATCACCACGGTCTTGCGCGCGCACAGCGCTTCGATAGCGGCCACCAGGTCGGCCTCGTTCTCGGGATCGACGTTGGCCGTGGCCTCGTCGAGGAGCACCACCGGCGCGTCTTTCAGAAGCGCCCGCGCGATGGAGATGCGCTGCCTCTCGCCCCCGGACACGGTGGCCCCTCCCTCCCCGATCACCGTGTCGAAGCCCTGCGGCAGGGCGCGTGCGAAGTCGTAGCAGCGCGCCGCGCGGGCCGCGGCCATCACCTCCTCGTGCGTGGCCTCGGGCCGGCCGAAGCGGATGTTGTTCTCCACCGTGTCGTTGAACAGGTACACGTTCTGAAACACCATCGAGAAATTGCCCATGAGCGCGTCGAGCTTCCAGTCGCGGACGTCTGCGCCGCCAAGGAGCACCGCGCCCGCGTCCACGTCCCAAAACCGCGCCATGAGGTTCACGAGCGTCGTCTTGCCCGACCCGGACGGCCCCACGATGGCGCAGGTCGTCCCCGCGGGGATGGACAGGCTCACGTCGTCGACGACCGTGCGCGCCCCCTTCCCCTCTCCGTACGAGAAGCTCACGCCGTCAAGGACGATCCCCGCGTCGGCGGCCCGCTCGACGTCCCCGTGCTCCTCCATGAGCGGCGTGGAGTCCACCTCCTCCACGCGGTCGATGGACGCGTCCACCATCGGCAGCATGAACGCAAGCGAGCCGGACTGCTCGATCTGGCTGTAGACGAAAAACCCGCCGACGATCATGAGCAGGCACTCGAACAGCTCCATCTCGCCCGCCAGATGCAGCCAGACGGACAGCGCCACCGCCGCCACCGCGAACAGGCGCAGCACGCATTGCTGGGCCACGGTGTAGGGGATGCTCTTCTTCTCCAGGAAAAAGTTCTGCCGCTCGGTTTCGCGGATGGTGCGCTCGAGCGAGGTGGTCGCGTTGCCCATGAGGTTGAACGACTTCACCACGGCAAGTCCCTGCAAGTATTCCAGCACGCCGTCCACCAGGCGCATCTGCGCGGCCAGACGCACGGGCGAATGCCTTTGCGACATGGCCAGCATGCGGGAGTTCACCCACAGCATGCACGCGATGCCCGCAAGCAGAACCGCCCCCACGCGCCAATCGACGAAGGCAAATCCGACGGAGAGCACCGCCGCGTGCATGATGCCCGTGAGGATGCGCACCACGATGGCGCCCGCCATGCTCTCCATGTCCTCCATCGTGGAGGTGCAAATGGCTGTGAGGTTGCCCAGGCTGCGCTCGTTGAAAAACCCCATGGGCACGTGCTTCAGGCGCTCGCCGATGGAGATGCGCTTGTCGTCGAGCATGAGGTAGGCCGCGCGCATCTCTCGCTTGTGGCTCGCGTAGTGCAGCACCGCCTGAGCCGCCACCGCGGCCGCCATGATCCCGAATGCCGCCTGCGCCGTCTGCGCGGACAACGTGCCCGCCAGCATGTCGCGCAGCACGACGAACAAAGGGACGATCTCCATCGCGATGGCGATGGCCTGGAAGAACTCGAGCGCGATGGACACGTACCAGTCGCGCGCGTGCCTTCCCGCGAACCGGAAGAACTTTCGGTAGATGGCAAGCATCAGCGCACCTCCTCGCACGCCGCGGACGCGGGCGCCTCGTCATCGGCGGCATCGGCAGAGCCGATGTGCGCCCTCCACATGTCCGCGTACAGCGGGCACGTCTCCAACAGCTCCCCGTGCCGTCCGCACGCCGCGACGCGCCCATCGTCGATGACCGCGATCTTGTCCGCGCCGGTGACGGTGGACAGCCTATGCGCCACCACGATGAGCGTCTTGCCGCGCGACAGGCGCGCGATGGCGTCCTGCATGGCGACCTCGCTCTCCGGGTCGACGTAGGCCGTGGCCTCGTCGAGCACGACGATGGGCGCGTCCTTGAGCATGGCGCGGGCGACGGCGACGCGCTGGCGCTCCCCGCCCGAGAGGCGCCCGCCCGAGCCGCCCGCCGCGGTCAGGTACCCCCGCTCGAGGCCCTCGATGAACCCGTGGCAGCCGCTCGCCTCGGCGCACGCCACCACCTCGTCGTCGGAGGCGCCGGGGCGGCCCATGCGGATGTTGTTCATCACCGTGTCGTCGAACAGGTAGTTGTCTTGGGCCACGTAGGCCACCAGATCGTTCGCCTGCTCAAGCGGCATGGTGCGCACGTCGGCCCCGCCTATGCGCACCGCGCCGGCGTCGGCCTCCCATTGCGACGCCACGAGCTTGGCGATGGTGGACTTGCCCGACCCGGAAGGTCCCACGAGCGCAAGCGTCTGCCCCTCGCCCACCGCAAGGTCCACGCCCTTCAGAACGGGCGCGCCGCCGTAGGAGAACTCCACGCCGGCAAGCTCGACCGCATGCCCTCGCACGCACACGCGCTCGCTCGGGCGCTCCATCTCCGGCTGGTCGAGCACCTCGCCGATCTCGCCCACGATGGTGGCGATCTTGGCGATCTCGTCCGTGAACATGATGGCGGCGAACAGCGGCCCCATGATGCCGAGCGACAGCACCGTGACGGTGATGAACGTCGGCACGGCAAGCGACCCGTCCATCACGAGCAGGCATCCGAGCGGCAGCACGGCGATGAGCACCGCCGGCCACACGCTCATCATGATGGCCGTCCACGGCAGCGTGGTGCGGCTCCACTCCATCATGAGCCCCGAGTTCGCGCGCACCGCGTCGGCGAACTTGGCGTAGGACGCTGCGGACTAGTTGAACGCCTTGATGACCTCGATACCGCCGATGTACTCCACGATGGCGGCCCCCATGCGGCCTTTCGCGGCCACCACCGCGCCGTACTTCTGCGCGTAATCGCGCATCTCAACGGCGTAGCACAGAAAGCCCACCGGTATGGTGGCGAGCGAGGCGAGCGCCATGCGCCAATCGAGCGCGAACTCCACGGCCACGATGGCGAGCGGCACGAGCAGGTTCGCCGTCAGCTCGGGCACCACGTGCGCAAGGGGCACCTCCAGCTGCTCGGCGCGCTCCACGAAAGCGGCTTTCAGCTTGCCCGAAGGCGTGTCCAGCACGTAGCCGAGCGGCATGCGCGAAAGCTTCGCCGCAAGCGCGCGGCGCACCTCCGAGAGCACCGCGAACGTGGCCGCGTGCGAGACGGTGGTCGACCACCCCATCAAAAACGCCTTCGCCACCTGCCCCGCCGCCGCAACGCCGCACCACGCGAGGTAGAACCCGAAGTCGCGCACGCCCTCCACGAGCGCCGCGGCCATGGCCGCCACGGCCGCGTACGGCAGAAAGCCG
Source organism: Rubneribacter sp. (assembly GCF_965361815.1). Classification (NCBI taxonomy): domain Bacteria; kingdom Bacillati; phylum Actinomycetota; class Coriobacteriia; order Eggerthellales; family Eggerthellaceae; genus Rubneribacter; species Rubneribacter sp. The sequence continues at coordinate 267 of NZ_CBDTNW010000125.1, read as the reverse complement.
CACGCCACGCCCGCGACGGCGAGCGCGATGGAGGCCGCGTACGTCCCCTTGCGGGGAGCCGCCAACATGAACAGCCGCTTGAACGGCGGCGTCGAAGCCTTCTCGTTCGGTGCGCGCGAAGGCCTAACAGACGCGGCTTCGCCGAGGTCGTCCCGCGCGTCCGTCGCGCAGGGGCCTGTCTTCTCTTTCACTGTCCTCACCGCTTTCCTTCAAACGAAAACGAGACGACAAGCGCCCTCCTCCCAGAGGGGACTGTCGGCTCTGCGT
>NZ_CBDTNW010000124.1:0-13175 GCF_965361815.1 Rubneribacter sp. | reverse complement strand
CGCCGCCCGCCCGCTAGCCCCTGAACCCGCTCGCGATGGCCGCGTCGGTCTCCTCCAGGGCGGCCGCCGTCTGGTCGAGCGCCTGGGCTATCTCCTGGATGAGCTCCTCGGCCTTCTGGAAGCCGGGCTTGAGCTCGGCGTAGCGCTGGGCGTAGGACCGGCTCGCCTCGCCCTCCCACTCGCTCTGCAGCATGCCCAGCAGGTTGTCCATGCTGGCGATGACGGCGTTGACGTTGGCCGCCTCGTTGCGGTACTGCCCCGCGCGCTGGCGCATGACGTCGGGGGTGATGCGGATCTGTCCTGCCATGTCAGGCTCCTTCCTGTCCGCCCTGCGGGCCCTTCCCGCAGGGCACTTTGCTTGCTATAGTCAGCAACCGCCTTTCGGCTGCGAACTACCTTTCGATAAAGGGTCCGCAAAAGCCGCGAGCAAAAGCGCTCCGCACGCTCCGTGCGGTCCCGTCCTCCTGCAACCCGTGCCTAGGGGCCGTCCATCCAGTACCTCCCTCTCTCTCCCGTCCCTACCCCAGCACCGCGTCGAGCGCCCGGGCGGCCGACGCGAGGCTTGCGGGGATGCCCGAGAGCGACCGCGCGAAGGCGGCGTCGCGCTCGACGGCGCGGTCGAAGATGCGGTCGATGTCCTGCGCCGACGCGTCGTTGACGTCCACGACCTTCCTGAAGTACGAGGCGAGGTCGTGCTGGTAGTTGTCGATGGTCAGGCGGCCGAACCACGCCTCCGCCCGGTACCACGCGTCCCACGTGGAGGGATCGAACCACGGCTCGGCCGCCACCTCCTGCGCGATGGAGCGCAGCTCGGCGCGCGCCTCGTCGCTGAAGTCGCGCACGACCGCCGACCCGCCCGGCGAGAGCGCGCCGGCCAGCGGGCCCGCCCCCGGCTTGATGCCCGCGCGCCCGGCGGCGTACGAGCGGGCGAAGGCGCCCGCCCAACCCGCGTCCAGCCCCAGCGCCTCGGACAGGAGCATGCCGAGGAAGGCCGCGTCCATCCCGGCCAGGGCGAAGCCGCCCGCCTGGCGGGCGAGCGGGGAGCGGGGGCCCAGGCCCAGCGCCCCCAGAACGTCAAGGAGCAGGTCCGATCCGGGGACGGCCTCGTCCTCCACCGCGCCCAGCAGATCGTCCGTGCCGGGGTAGCTCATCAGCAGCGCCACCAAGGTCCCCAGGCCCTCGGGGTTGCCCGCCACCACGGACAAAAGGTCGCCCTCCACCCCGCCCAGCGCGATGCTGGCCGCGTCGCCCAGCAGGTCCGCGAGCGGGCGCAGCTGGCCTTCGGGCACGGCGTGCAGCAGGAAGTCCGAAAACCTTCCCACCTGCACCGACAGCGCGCCGCGATCCGCGCCGGACGCGAGGGCCGCAGACTCGCCGAACAAGGCGATGGGCGAGTGGTTCTTGAGGAGGTCGCCGTTCGCGCGCGACCCGTTCAGCCACACCATCTTCCCTGCGATGGGGCGCAGGAGCGGGCTGACGAAGTCGCCGTCCAGGTTGTAGGCGCCGATGACCCCCGCGCGCTTGGCGACAAGCGCTCCGTGGCGCGCCAGGAACGCGGTGCCGAAGCCCTGCCCGTCGAAGGACACGCAGCGCGCGACGTGCGGGGAGCGCACAGCCGCGTACATGGCCTTGTTGCCGCCCTTGGAGTGCCCGGTCACCGTGACGTCGAGGCCGGTGAGCGCGTGGGCGTACTCCGCGTAGTTGAGCGCCGCGCGCTGGGCGTGCGTGTCCGACTGCCACAGCCCGTCGAAGTTGTCCGCCCACTCGCTGCCGCCGGAGGTGGGGTCGCTGCCGGTCCCCCGGTACACCACGTAGGCCTGGTCGCCCGAGGCGAAGCAGAACGCCCGCGAGCCGTCCTCGGCGAAGGAGTCCACGTCCACGTAGGAGAGGCTGCGGATGCTCTCGTTCCCGCGCGCCGCCTCCAGCGCGTCGGCCCACTCGGCGCCCGTGATGCGCAGGGAGTCCTTCTGGTCGCGCTTGCCCTCCGAGCGCAGGTCGGCGATCACGGAGTCGTCGGCGACTTTGTCGAGGACATCACCAAGGGTCACGTCCTGGTTCTCGTAGGCGCCGTTCCAGAAATTATCGATGAGCCCATTGTCGAGCACGTCGCTCTTCTCCAGGTAGGCCAGCGTGCTCAGCAGGGCCAGCTCGTCGTCGGTCAAGGCCATGGCGATCACTCCCCTTCCGGCTCCGCGCGATCATGAACGTACCATTTGTACGTCGGGTGCTCCTCAGTGCTAGCCGCCTTCGATTTTTGCGCCCAGTACGGGTTGGTCTCGGAGTAGGAGACGCCCTCGACGATCTCGGTGATGAACCACGCGGAGATGCTCGTGCGCATGCCCCGCCCCTCGAACTCCTCCTTGAGCCCCTCTATCAGCCCGTGGTACTCCTCCTCGGAGAGGGCGCAGTCGGGCGGGAAGTAGAGCCACACGTCTCCGCCGCTCGTCTGCCTCGCGTACTCCTCGATGGGCGCGCGCGGGTCGGCCAGCTCCCCGAAGTCCTCCCCTCCGGCCCATACCTTCATCACGGCCTTCTCCCCTTCGGTCCCCGCGAGGACCTCGCGCACGATGGATTCCAGGTACTCCTTGTACTCGCCGTCCCTCAGGGTCTCTATGTAGCTGTCCTGCACGAAGGGCTCCTCCTGGTTCGCCCACACGTACTGGGCGCTCACGCCCGTGCCGGCGTAGGGGCCGCTTTCCACCTCGCCCCGGAAGCGGTAGGAGTCGTCCAGGAGCTGCGGGATGGAGATGCTCTTGGCCTTGAACTCCTCGCCGTAGCGCTCGGAGAGGCGGTCGAGGATGAGCTCGGCATGCGTGACCGCCGCCTTCGTGGACCAGTTGGGCCAGCGGCCCTCCCGCAGCGTCGAGAGCGTCTCCTCCGCGCAGCCCAGGTCGCGCGCTATCTCCACGTGGCGCTCGGTGGGCGCGTCCACCATGATCCGGGCCTCCAGCTCCCTCGCGGCGGGGCTGGCCTTCTCGGCCGCGGGCATGCTGCAGCCGCCGGCCGCCCCCGCGCCCAGGGCGGCCGCCAGCGCCGCGGCCATCGCCTTCCCGCCCATGCCCGTCCTTCCCTCCGCCGCGCTCATGAAATTCCCTCCATAACCGCCGCGCCGGCCGCATCGGCCTCCTGAAACGACGCGTCCGCGTCCATGACGAGGGCGCGGCTTCTGCCCAGCAGGGCCGCCAGCGACGACACCACGCCCTCAAGGGCTTCCGCCACCTGGTCGAGCGCCTCCCTGCCGGGGCCGCTGCTTTCGGACATCCCCGTTTCCACGGGAACCAGCGCCAAGGCCATCTCCTGCAGCGCGGCTATCTCGGCCGCCGCCTGCTCGATGCTCGCATGCACCACTTTGATCTCGCCTTCGGACACAGCTCCTCCTTTCAGTACAGGTACGCGTCTATGCCGTCCACGTCGGCAACGAACGACGACACGGTGTCCCCCAAGCCGGCAACCGCCTCCACGGCTGCGGCGCACGCCTCCCCCACCTGGGCCGCATGCTGGTCGAGCGCCGAACTCAAAGCCTCGCTGCACAGCCCCGAGGCCCCAAGCGCGTCTGCGCATGCCCGGTAGCGCTGCGCGATGAACCCCACCTGCTCCGCCGCGTCCATCAGCGCGGCGGCCGCGTTGGAGAACTCCGCATCCGCAATGATCACCCCCATGGCTCACCACCCTCCTCCGCACCATCCGCCGGCGTCGCGCTGCGCGCGCATCCGCCGCTCGTACGCCTCCCGTTGGCGTTGGCGCTCTTGACGGGCGCGCTCCTCGGCGATGGCGTCCTCGTAGCGGGCGATGGCGCGCCGCTCCTCCGCTATCTCCTCCTCAACCCGCCGAATGGCCGCCTCCACCTGAGCGCGCACTCCGTCGAAGCACGAGGACGCCGTCGACTGCAGCGGCCACCCCATCACCTCGGCCATGCGCTCGGCGTAAGAGCGCGCCGAGCGCACGTTGTCCATGCTCCCCGCACGCTCCGCTATCTGGCGCTTGCGCCACGCCTGGTCGCAAAACGCCGCCTCGTCCTCGCCCACCCGGAAAAAGAAGCGCTCAAGCCCGTCGCGCTCGCTTTGAAGGCGGGCTATGCGAGCCTGCGCCTCGGCGATGCGGGCCTGCAGCAAGGGGATGCTCGCGAAGCTCATCTTTCCCCTCCTTCCCGGCCATCCGCAAGCCACGCGCGGCGGCGCTTGAGCGACCTGCGCGCCGAAAACACGGTGCCGCCGACGGCCGCGGGAACCAGGATGACAGCCGCCACCAGCGGGTACAGGATGGCGGGGGTGCTCAGCACGTAGCGCGCCAGATCTCCGGTCACCACCACGCCGCGCACCTCGGTAGAGGCCGTGTTACCGGCGCGGTCCACGGTTTCAAGGCGCAGCGTCTGCGGCGCGTCGGCGGCCGGCAGCGAGAAGTCGAACATGCGCGAGCCCGCAAGCTCCTCGGCTCCCCATTCGGCGCGCGCCTGGCCGTCCACGTACAGCACCGCGCGCTCGGCCTCCATGTTGTCGCCGGCCAGCACGTCCACCCGCTGGCTGGGGGCGTAGTGAGAAGAGCCGGCCTCCACGTTGCCCAGCGACACCGCCGGCGCGGTTCCGTCCACGGCGAAGACCAGCTCGAGCGGAGCGGTGCGGTCCGCGTTCTTGCCCTCCATGAGGTTTTCCGAAAGCCCGCCCGCAACGTCGCGCGACGAGAGCATCACCCGATAGTAGCCGTCCTGGGAGAACAGCTCGGCCGGCAGCGTGTAGGTGTAGCGCGACCACGACTCCTGGCCGCCCTCCTGCGCCACCGCGTAGTCGGCCTCGGCGGACAGGGTTCTCACGGAGTCGTTGTGCGCCAGGCTCACCGACGACGACGCCAGCCCGCTCACGTTCGTCTCGGTGACCACCACGCTCTGGCCGCGCTTGGCGTAGGACCCCACGAACGCCGCCGTGTCGGGCGAGAGCTGGTAGTTGGAGCCGAACCGGTTCACCGAAAACGTCACGGTCTGCGACGACTCGTTGCCGGCCTTGTCCCTCACCTTGGCGGTGAGGGTGTACACGTCGTCCACGTCCAAACGGTAGTCGAAATCCGCGAAGTCCAGCGTGCGGGAGGTGTCGGTGAGAGTTTCGGCGGAGGAGAAGTAGCGCTCCTCGCCCCGCACCGCGCCCACGATGCTCACCTCGGCCAGATAGGGTTCGAAGTTCACGTCCTCGAATGTGACGAGCGGTGCCACGGCGTCCCTGTAGGCGGCGCGGTCCGCCACGCGCTCCACCCGCACGCCGGGGGCGGTCAGGTCTATGACGAACTCGGGCACCTCCACCACCTCGGCCGCGTTGCCGGCCAGGTCGGTGCACGCCACGCTCATGGCGTAGTGCAGCTCCTGCCCAAACGCCACGTGCGAGGTCCACGTCCCCACGGGAAGCTCGGTCCAGCCGTCGATGCCGGGAGCGGCCGCCGCGGCGCCGGAGGCGTCGGAGGCGGTCACGCCCACCTCGGCCAGATCCGCCGAGAAGTTGTCGTCATGCACCGTCACGGTGGCCGTGCGCGGAGCTTTGTAGTACATGCCGCCTTCCGACTGGTCGTTGTCGAACGACGCCAGGATGAGCGGAGCGGTAGTGTCCACCACGAACTCCTCCCCGCGGTACTCGGCGCGTTTGCCCGAAGGATCGGTGAGCTCGGCCTCTATGAGGTAGACGCCGTCGGAGTCGCAGGGCACCTGCGCCGTCCACGTCACGCCGTCGCCCGAGGGGTTTTGGAAGTCCTCGGCGCGCACGGAAAGCGCCGAGTCGTCCAGGTGGCGCGTGACCACCGTGCGGTACGGGTCGTTGTCGCGCACGAAGCCAAAGGACGCCTCGGTCACGGTGACGGTGGCCGTGCGCGGGGCGTTGTAGTACTTGCCGTTGCGCACGTCGTCGTTGTCGAAGGCCACGTCTATGACGGGCGCGGCGCCGTCCGCGTAAAGGCCCTTCACGTTCAGGTCGCGATCCTCGTGGTCGAGCAGGCTGGGGATGGCGGCCGCGTTGCCCGCCTTGTCGGCAAACCGCAGCGACACGTCCGAGAGGGGGACGGCGCGGTCGTCGGGAGGCAGCTCCCACACGGCGAGGGCGTCCGTGCCGTCGGCCCGGAAGTCCGTCGGCGTTGCCTGGCCGCCCACGCTCAGCGCCACGGAGGCGCCGTCGATGCCGCTCAGCTCGTCGGAGAGCGAAAAGGACGCCGACGCCCCGTCCGCGGCGAACAGCCACTCCCACTGCACCGACTCATGCGGGCTGATCAGCACGCGTCCCGGAACGGGGGCCACGGTGTCCACCACGAACTCCTCCCCGCGGTAGGGTTCGGCGGACTTGCCGGAGGGGTCGGTGAGGTCGGCGTCCAGGCGGTAGATGCCGTCGGGTTCGCAGGGCACCTGCGCCGTCCACGTCACGCCGTCGCCCGAGGGGTTTTGGAAGTCCTCGGCGCGCACGATGCGCTCCTCGCCGTTCCACCGACGCACGACCACCGCGCGCTCCGGGTCGTTGTCGCGCACGAAGCCGAAGGACGCCTCGGTCACGGTGACGGTGGCCGTGCGCGGGGCGTTGTAGTACTTGCCGTTGCGCACGTCGTCGTTGTCGAAGGCCGCCTCTATGGCAGGCGGCGTGGCGTCGGCGAACACGCCCACCACGTCCAGGTTCTTGCGCGGGAAGGCGGCCAGGTCCTCCACCTGCGCCACGTTGCCCGCCCGGTCGGAGAACGACACGGACGCTTCGGCCAGGTTGACGGCCTCATCGGCGGCGGGAATGGTCCAAACCGCCGTCGCGCCCAGCCCGTCGGAGGCGGCCTCGCAGGAAATCGGCTGCTCCTCCCCTTCCAGGCAAAGCCTCACGCTGTCCGGGTCCACGCCGGCCAGCGCGTCGGACAAAGACACCTCCATGCGCGCCTGCCCGTCGACGAACAGCCACCGCCACTGCACCGCCTGGTTCGGCGAGAGATCGGCCGCATCCGCCTCGGGCGCGGTGAGGTCCACCATGAAATCGCCGCTGTCGTAGGGCGCCGCCTGCAGGCCCGCCGGGTTCTCGAAGGACGCCCGCAGACGGTAGACGCCCTCTTCGGAGCACAGGACCGACGCCTTCCACGTGCGGCCGTCGCCCGAGGGGTTGGAGAAGTCGGACGCCCCCACAGAGGCCCCGCCCCCTCCGTCGTGGGCGAGCTGCGCCACAACGCGATGGGGATCGTTGGCCACCACCTGGCCGAACGTGGGGTCCTCCACGGTGATGGCGGCCATGCGGGCGCTCTTGTGGTAGTAGGCCCCCTCGTTGCCGTCGTGAAACGACACCGACAGCGCAGGCTCCGGCACGCCGGCGAACACGGAGGCGGCGTTCATGTTCTTGTTGTCGTAGGCCGCCACGTCGTCGATGGAGGCCCTGTTCCCGGCCAGGTCCTTGAACGAGATCGACACCTGGGACAGGTCCACGGCGGCACCGGGCGGAACCTCCCACACGGCCGTGCCCGCGCGCGTGTCCCCGGGCGCGGAGGGGGTGAAGGGAAGCTGCTGGTCCCGTCCGTTCAGCGTGAGCACGACGGAGGCGGGGTCCACGCCACTGACGGCGTCTGAGAGCGCGAACTCCACCGTCACCGGACCGGGAGCGTACAGGCAGCCGAAGAAGGGGCGGTTGTCAGGCGCCTCCTGCGCGCGCAGGACCACCTGCCCCGCCGCAGGGACGTCAACGTCCACCGTGAACGGCTCGAAGTCCGTTGCGGGGTCCCACACGGCGGGCAAGCCGGGCACGATGCCTTCGAAGCCGGGCGCCAGGCCGGCGCCCTCCAGCCGGTAGGTGCCGCTCGCAGCGAACACGACGTCCGCCTGGCCGGGCACGTTCGAGGCCATGAGATCGTCGAGCGTGACGGAAAGCGTCGCGCCCGTTCTGTCGTTTCGAAACGAGGCCACCGGCGCGACGAGGCGCTTCTGGTCGTCGGAAAGCGACGCGTACCATGCCGTGAGCTCGGCGTAGCGCGCATCGTCGAGCCTGACCGTGGCCGACCGGGCAGAGAAGAAGCCGGAGGCGGGGGCCAAGGCGGGCTGGTAGGACACCAGGACAGAAGGCTCGTCGTCGACCACCTGGATGCGCGACAGGCCGTCCGCCGACCAGGATCCGTCGGCCGCCTGCACCAGGCCCGCCAGCCGTGCGTCGGCCCGATTGCCCGCCACGTCGGTTAAGCGCACGGAGAGCTTTTGCAGGTCGTAGGAGCCTACGGGCAGCTTAAGGCGGAAGGAGACGGACGGCGCTCCGCGGTCGGCGGGGGCCGCGTCGGCCTCGGCGATCAGGGAGCCGTCGTGAAGGAGCTGGGCCTTCACCGGACCCGAGGCCGCGTCGGCGGGGTCGGAGGCGTCGGCGGGGTCGCCGGGATCCGGCGAGGGCGCGGGATCGGCGGCGGGGACGGTCAGCGCGAGCGAGGACGCGTACAGCGTGCCAAAGAACAGGCGGCCTCCCTCCGCCGCGGCGTTCCCATCCAGCCGCGCGGGCGTTGCGTCCGCGCACACGCGCGGCAGGCAGACGATGTCGCCCTGCTTGAGGCTTTTCTCGTCCGGCGTGCCGGCGTTGAACGTGCAGTCGGCCTCGGCCAGCGCGTACACGTCGCGCGGCAGGTCCTGCGCCTTGAGGGTCAGCGCCCCCGAGGCCGCGGAGAAGTCGGCGGCTTTCGGGACGGGGTCACCCGCAGCCCGAGCCAGCAGCTTGAGCGGGGCCGAAGGCGCCGCCAGCAGCTTCACGCTTGCGCTGTTCGTCCAGAACCGCGACGTCCCGTCCTCGTCCGTTGTGACGCGGGAGAGCGCCTGCTGGCCGCTCATGCCGGCCACGGAGATGCCGTCGAAGCCCCACGACGGAACGGCGGCGCGGGCTTTGGCGGCATCGGCGGAGGCGGCAGGGTCGGCAGGGTCGGAGCCGTCGGCGGCGTTGGCGGGGTCGGCGGGGTCGGAGCCGTCGGCAGCCCCCGCGCCGCCGGATTCGCCTACGGAGCCGTCGGCGGCAAGGCTGTCCTGAACGGGCGTTTCGCCGGAAGAGGACGCATCGTCGCCCGCGTCCGCCCAAGAAGACGGCGCATCTTCCTCGGCGCTTCGCGCGGACGAGGGACCGGGACGCATCGCGTCCTCCGCCGCCGCGAACGCCGGCGGCAACGCCATCGAGCAAGCGAGGGCGGCGGACAGGGCGAGCGCCTTCGCGCGCGAGCTTTTCATCGTGCACCTCCTGTTCCGGGAGCTTCTTCGGCCGCGAGCATGGTGGTGGCTTGCTCGGCCGCGAGCATGGTGGTGGCCGCCTCGTCGGGGGCGATCGGGGCGTCGGGGGCCGCCGGCTTGCCGGGAGCGGCCGAGGCGTCGGGGGCGTCGAGGGCGTCGGGAGAGGCCGCCTCGTCGGAAGCGGCCGGCTTGCCGGAAGCGGTCGGGGCCGCACCGCCCAGCAGGGACGTGGGCGCTTCGGCTCCGTCGGCCCCGCAAGGCTTGTCGGCGGCCGCCTCGGCGGCCAGCAGCGAGGTGGCCTGCTCGGACGGGACGTCCTCGCAGCCCTCATCCAGCGGCACGCCGCCCCGTCCTCCATCCGGGACCGCCCGCTCCCCCTTCGCCGCGCGGCCCGGCCAATCCTTCTTCGCCGTGCGGCCCGTCCTCTCCGCGCGGCCTTCTTCGGCCCCGGCCGACGCGAAGTCGGCAAGATCGTCGGTGGACATCTCCGTCTCCCAGCCCAGGCCCTTCGCCGCGGCCGGCGCGGGACGCTTGCGCGTTTTCGCGCGCGAGCGAATCTCGGCGATGGAGCGGGCGGCGGTGCGACCCGTCAGGTCGTCGCGCACCTCCCTGATGCGCAGGGCGAAGAACAGCGCAACCGCCGCAACCGCGAACACGGCCGCAAGGGAGAACCCCGCCACGGCCATGATGGTGTAGGTCTGGATCATTCCGTCGTCCTCCCGTCCACGAAAGCGTTCCCTATCCGCGCGCGCGTCTCGTCCGCCTTCCCCAGGATGTCGGCCTGCTGCGCGTCAAGCTTGTCGGTGGTGGGCTGCACCGAGCGCGCGTTGCCCAGCGCCGCGTCCAAAAGCGCGTCCATCCGGTCTTGGGGCACGCCGTCGGCGCGGAACTTGCGCGCGTAGGCGCGCAGCGCGTCGGCGGCCAGGGCGGAGGTCTCCAGCACCACCACGTCGTTGGTTTCGTCGGCCGCGATGGCCACCAGCTGCTCCAGATTGCGGAAGTACGGCTCGTAGCTGCCCGCGTCGCCGCCCTCGTTGATGCGCGCGACTATGCTGTTGTTGAACTCGGCGATGCCGGCGTACACTTCGGCGAGCGCCCGCCAGTCGAACGAGGGCTCTCCGGCCGAGTCGTTCATCCAGCGGCTGGCCGACTTGATGCGCGTCAGGCGGTTGTCGCCCGCATCGGCGGCGTAGTCGTAGTAGTACCAATACAGCTTGCCCACGTCGAAGGACAGCTCCGCGTAGGCCGTCGCGTCCGACTGCACAGCCGCCAGGTTGGGCATGACGGCCTCCAAAAGCTGCGCCTCCTCCACGGTGGTGAACGAGCCGTCTGCCTTGTACAGCTCCACCAACCCCCGGTACGCCTCCGTTCGCTCCGGGCGCACCGCCACGGCGTTTAAGTAGTGCTCGGCGGCCTGCGCCTGGTCGGCGGCCTTCCCGGCCAGCTCCACCTGCATGCCGTAGTCCTCGCTTTTGCTGGCCTCGGCCATGCCCAGCCCGAACAGGCCGACGGCCAAGGACGCCGCCGAGGCCGCGCACACGCCCACGAACGCACGCCATCTGCGGCGCAGCTTGGCGCGGTGCGCGTCGTCAACCGTGCGGTAGCGCTCCAGCTCGTAGAGCATCTCGGCGCACGACGAGTAGCGCTTCTCGGGATTTTGCTGCGTGGCTTTCGAGACGATCTTCTCCAAGCCCGGTGAAAGCGACGGGTCTATCTGGCGGATGGGGAACATGACGTAGGGCTCCTCCGCCGGGCTCTTGCCCGTCACCAGGTGGTACAGGGTGGCGCCCAGGCAGTACACGTCGGTGCGCGCGTCGGTTTGGCCGTGCCCGCCGAACTGCTCGGGCGCCGCGTAGCCGCGCGTGCCCAGCATGGTGGTGTCGCCGGCCCGCTCGGACGCGCCCTCGCGCTCCTCGCGGTACTCGCGCGCTATGCCGAAGTCGATGATCATCACCGTTCCGTCGGGCTTGAGCATGACGTTGCCCGGCTTCATGTCGCGGTAGACGATGGGCGGCGTGCGCGTGTGCAGGTAATCCAGCGCGTCGCATAGCTGCTTTCCCCAGTCTATGACGTCGTCTTGGCTCTGGGCGCCCTGCGCTTCCAGGATGCGCTGCAGCGACTCGCCCTCGATGTAGTCCATGACCACGTACAGCACGCCGTCCTCGTCCACCAAGTCCGTGATGCGGGGCAGCGCCGGATGGTCCAGGCGCTTGATCATGTTCATCTCGGTGACCAGGCTGTCGCGCACGATCTTTTGCGTGACGGGGTCGTCGCTGGGCTTGATCTCCTTGACGGCCCACTGCTTGTTCAGCTTGACGTCCATTGCAAGGTACACCCGCGACATGCCGCCCTCGCCGATGAGGCGCACGATCTCGTACTTGCCCGCCAAGACGCTTCCCACGTTCGCCATGCTCCCTGTCCGCTCCTTTCCCGCGCGGATCCCCCCTGAAAAGGATTTGTTTACATATAGCATTTTGATGCTATCATTATAAAATGCATATTACAACACTTCCAATTGAAAAAGAAAGACGTTCAACATATAGTTGAGGGGGGGGTACAATATTTTGCACAACGTTGGTTTAGGGGGCGCGAAGGAAACGGACCTGGAAAACGCTTGGTTTCTTCTGGTAACATGTGCCCGAATCGCCCCGCCCGGAAAGGTTTGACCGCAGATCGGTTGCGATGGGAAGGAGACTTATGAACGAGAAGGTGATCGTGTCCGTGATGCTGCCGGCATCGCGCAACATCTACGATTTCAGGATCCCGAAAAGCATGCGGGTGAGAGAGGCGAGCAGGCTTGTCGCCGAGCTGCTGGAGTCGCGCGAGCGCAGCCTGTTCGCAGCCTCCCCCGACAACGCGCTCATGGAGCACGACAGCGGCGAGCTTTTGGATCCCGACTCCACCATCGGCCGGGCGGGGTTGACCAACGGATCCCGTCTGGTCCTGGTATGAGGCGGGGAAAGACGTGAAGGAGAAGATCGTCAGGAACCGCCGGGCGGGCACCGAGCAGCTCGTCCTCAAAACCGGCAAGGGCGAGACGCTCGACTACGCCCAGGCCGAATGCCTGCGCACGGCGTCCTCGAACCGCCTGCTGCCGTTTTGCTACGAAACCGGCCGGCGGGACGCGACGCAGCTGGCTTTCGACATCACCGACACCGTCCCTTTGGACACGTACCTGAAAGCCGCGTTGTCGCTGTCCCAATTCCACGCGTTGCTCGACGACGTGGTGGACTCTTTCGAGGTATGCGGCCGACTGGGCCTCGATCCCGGGCGGATGCTGTGCGATCCGGCGCACGTGAGACTGGACGCGAACGGCAACCGCGTTTCGTTCGCGTACCTGCCGGTGCAGGGTCTGGCAAGCGACCGCGCGACAACCATGGACCTGCTGCGCCACATTGCCGAGCGCGCCTCGTTCGTATGCGAAGAGGACCAGAGGGAGGCCGATGCGCTGCTTGACTACCTGAAACGGCAGACGGTGTTCTCGGCCGTCGAGTTCAAGGAGTTCGTCAGAGGCGGCGCGGCAAACGCGAGCGCGAACCGAGCGGCAGGCGAAAACAAGGCGGAGGAAAGCGGCAAAACGACCCTGAAAGCCACGTACGACTTCGTACGGTCCCAGTCGGGTTCGTTGTCGGTCGAGGAAATCCGGGCGCGCCGGACGTTCGCCGAAAGCGTGGCGGCCGACGTGGGCGCGGCCCCGAAAACGCAGCGGGCGTCAGACGCGGACTTTTCGGCGCCAACCGGCTCCACGGCGCCGACGGACGCGGTTGCGCAGCCGAGCGCGGCCGCGCAACGCGATGCCGCCAAGCCCATCCCCGCCGAGGCAGCAGCGCCCCCGTGGGGTGGGCGGGTCTGTGCGGGCGCGCCGGACGTTCGCCGAAAGCGTGGCGGCCGACGTGGGCGCGGCCCCGAAAACGCAGCGGGTGTCAGGCGCGGACTTTTCGGCGCCAACCGGCTCCACGGCGCCGACGGATGCGGTTGCGCCGCCGAGCGCGGCTGAGCA
>NZ_CBDTNW010000123.1:0-15731 GCF_965361815.1 Rubneribacter sp. | reverse complement strand
TCGGCGCACGCGGCGTCGGACTGGCCCACGTGCACGCCGTCGGCTCCTGCAAGGCGGGCGGCCTCCACGTCGTCGTTCACGATGAGCGGGACGCCCGCCTCTCGGCACAGCGGCGCGAGCGCGCGGGCGCGCAGCACCACCTCGGCCCGGGGCGCGTCCTTCTCGCGCAGCTGCACGCAGGTCACGCCGCCCGCGAGCGCCTCCGCGACACAATCGGCGAGCGTGCGCCCACCAAGCCAGGCGCGGTCGGTCACCGCGTAGAGCGCCATCGCGCGGCGCAGCTCCTCGCGTGGGTGCATGATGGCCGCCCCCTTTCCCTACGCCAGCTCTTCCACGCGCGCACCGGCTTCGAGCGCCTCCCCGTCCAAACGGTAGAGCGCATCGAGCAGGTAGGTGCGAAACGACCCGTTGCCGTCGTAGCCGCCCATGCGGCCCTCGGCCACCTGCCCGGCCAACCCCATGCCGGCCACGGCTGCCACCTGGGATTCCAGCAAAGCGGCGGGATTGGCCACCGCGAACGCCGCGCACACGCAGGTGAGCATGCAGCCCGCCCCCGTGATGCGGCCCATGACCGCGCTGCCGTTGCGGACGGCGAAGGCGCGCTCGGCGTCGGCCACGATGTCGATGGCCCCGGTGATGGCCACGACCGCGCCCGTCTTGGCCGCGAAGCCGCGCGCGAACGCGGCGCTGGCGGCCAGGTTGTTTTCGGTGACGGCGTCGTCGGGGCACACGTCCACGCCGCGCGTGGAGGACGCCCCGCCGGCCAGCGCCTTCACCTCGGACATGTTGCCGCGAATGACGGACACGGCCAGCTTGTCCAGCAAGTCGCCCGCCGTGCGCGTGCGCAGCGCCGACGCGCCCGCCCCCACCGGGTCGAGCACGATCGCGTGCCCCAGCTCGCCTGCGCGCTCGCCGGCCACGAACATGCCCTCCACGCTGCGCACGTTGAGCGTGCCGATGTTGAGCGCAAGGCCGCCGCAAATGGTTTGGATGTCGTTCACGTCTTCGGGTTCGTCGCTCATGATGGGGCTGCCGCCGACGGCCAAAAGCGCGTTCGCGCAGTCGTTCACCGTCACATAGTTCGTGATGCAGTGCACAAGCGGCGTCGTGGCGCGCACGTTGTCAAGAGCGGTTTTGAGGGCAAAGGGTTCCATGCATGATTCCTTTCGATGTCTTGCGGGTTTCAAAAACGTCAGTGAGGACGGCTGCGGCGCCGGACGGTTTCGCCGGATGCTAGCCCAGCGAAACCGTCAGCCCGTCCATTATCTGGTTCACGGTGCGCATGGCGCACATCTCGCCGCACATGGTGCAGGTGCCCTCCGTGGAGGGCGGCGCGCTTTCGAAGTAGCTGCGCGCCTTCGCGGGATCGAGCGCGAGGTCGAACATCTCGTCCCAGGCCACGCGGCGGCGGGCGTCGCTCATGCGGTTGTCGGCATCGCGCGCGCCGGGCACGCCCTTCGCGATGTCGGCGGCGTGCGCGGCGATCTTCGTGGCCACGAGGCCCTCGCGCACGTCGGCCGCGTCGGGCAGGCGCAGGTGCTCGGCGGGCGTGACGTAGCACAGGAAGTCCGCGCCCGAAGCGGCGGCCACGGCCCCGCCGATGGCGGCCGTGATGTGGTCGTAGCCCGGCGCGATGTCGGTGACGAGCGGCCCGAGCACGTAGAAGGGCGCGTCGTGGCAGAGGCGCTTCTCCAGCTTCATGTTGGCGGCGATCTCGTCGAGCGCCATGTGGCCGGGGCCCTCCACCATCACCTGAACGCCGGCCTCCCACGCGCGCTTCGTCAGCTTGCCGATCTCGATGAGCTCGGCGATCTGGCCCGCGTCGGTGGCGTCGTAGGTGGACCCGGGGCGCATGGCGTCGCCCAGGCTGACGGTCACGTCGTGCTCGTGCAGGATGGCCAGCACCTCGTCGTAGAACTCGTAGAAGGGGTTCTCGTTTCCGGTGGCCTCCATCCATGCGAAGATGAGCGACCCGCCGCGGCTCACGATGTTCGTGAGGCGGCCCGTCTCGCGAAACGACTCGATGACCCGGCGGTTCATGCCGGCGTGGATGGTGACGAAATCCACGCCGTCTTCCGCATGCGCGCGCACGACGTCCAGAAAGTCGGCCGCCGTGATGCCGATGAGCGGCTTTTCCAAATACCCGATGGCGTCGTACATGGGCACGGTGCCCACCATGGCCGGCGACTTCTCGATGAGCGCCCGGCGAAACGCGGCCGTCTTGCCGCTGTTCGAGAGGTCCATGATGGCCTCGGCGCCAAGCTCCAGCGCCACGTCCACCTTCCTCCACTCCTCGGCCTCGTCGGCAAGGTCGCCCGAGATGCCGAGGTTCACGTTCACCTTCGTGCGCAGGCCGCCGCCCACGCCCTCGGGGCTCAAGCTTTCGTGATGGATGTTCGCGGGGATGGCTATGCGGCCGGCGGCCACGCCCTCGCGGATGAACTCGGGATCGCGGCCCTCCTTCTTGGCCACGATCTCCATGGCGCGCGTGACGGTGCCCGCCCGCGCCGCATCGATCTGCGTTCGCGTCATTGTGCTCCCTTCGTTGGCATTACCCATATCAGGTTCGTCGGGTCGAAGCGATTCCGCGCTTCCTCTCAGCCCGCCTCCGCGAGCTCCCCTGCATATGAGGTTGTGAATGATGCGAGGGCGATTATACGCCATGCGGACGCCCGCCGCAGACGCTTGCCGGGCCAATGCGTCGAATACGCGCGGAAACGGCGCGCGCAGGCCCCGCGCTTCGGTGAAGGCGGGGCCTGCGGGAACGGCGTGGTGCCCCCAGGAGGATTCGAATCTCCGTTTCCGGTCTGAGAAACCGGCGTCCTTGGCCGCTAGACGATGGGGGCGCAAGCGTCACAGCGCGGCAAGCACCTCGGCTGCCGCGGCGGCAAAGTCGTCGATCTCGTCGTCGGTGTGCGCAAGCGAGAGGAACAGGGCCTCGAACCGGCTCGGCGCGATGAGGAACCCGCGCTCGAGCATGCCCGCGAAGTAGCGGGCGAAAGCCGCGGCGTCGCAAGCCGACGCGCCCGCGTAGTCGCGCACGGGATCGGGCGAGAAGAACAGCGTGGCGAGCGATCCGACGCGGTTCACCGTGGCCGGGAAGCCGCTGCGCTCGATGGCGCGCGCAAGGCCCGCCTCCAGACGCGCGCCGAGACGCTCCAGCTCGTCGTACACGCCGGGGCGCGCAAGCTCCTCGAGCGTGGCAAGCCCCGCCACCATGGCCACCGGGTTGCCCGAGAGCGTGCCGGCCTGGTACACCGGCCCCGCGGGGGAGAGCGCGTCCATGACCTCGGCGCGCCCGGCAAGACAGCCTACGGGGAAGCCGCCGCCGACGATCTTGCCCAAAGCGCACAGGTCGGGCACGATGCCGTAGCGCTCCTGCGCACCGCCGAGCGCTGCGCGAAACCCGCTGATGACCTCGTCGAAGATGAGGAGCGCCCCCTCCCGCGCGCACGTCGCGCGCAAGCCTTCCAAAAAGCCGGGATCGGGCGCCACGACGCCCATGTTGCCCGCGACGGGCTCCACGATGACGCAGGCCACCTGGCCCTCGTGCGCGTCGATGAGCCGCTCGACGGCGACAAGGTCGTTGTAGGGCGCGACGAGCGTGTCGCGCGCGGCCCCCGGCGTGACGCCGGGCGTGCCGGGGATGCCGAAGGCGGCCACGCCGCTGCCGGCGCTGGCCAGAAGCGCGTCGCTGTGGCCGTGGTAGCAGCCCTCGAACTTGATGATGAGGCTGCGCCCCGTGAACCCGCGCGCGAGGCGCACGGCGCTCATGACGGCCTCGGTGCCCGACGACACCATGCGCGCCTTCTCGGCGCAGGGCACAAGCTCGCATACGCGCTCGGCCAGGCGCACCTCGGCTTCGCACGGCGCGCCGAACGAAAGCCCACGGTCGAGCTGGGCGCGCACGGCGTCGAGCACGGCAGCGGGACGATGCCCGAGGATCATGGGGCCCCACGAGCCGATGAAGTCGACGTACTCGTTGCCGTCGACGTCCGTGACGCGGCTGCCTGCGGCGCGCTCGTAAAACACCGGCGCGCCGCCGACGCTCGAAAACGCGCGCACGGGCGAGTTCACGCCGCCGGGAATGCGCCGTCGCGCCTCGGCGAACAGCTGCTCGGAGCGGGCATGGGTCAAAGTGTCGCTCATCGGTCCTCCTCAAAGTAGCGCATGGACGTTTTCTTGAACTCACGCACGGACACGAGCATGCGCGGCGGCGCGGCCTCGATGCCCGCCTCGGCGAGGGCGGCGTGCAGCTTGCCGGCCACGCGCCCGCACTCGGCGCGGTCGCGGCCGTGGATCATCGTGTACAGGTTCCACGGCCAGGCGGCGCGGCGCGGGCGCTGGTAGCAGTGGCTCACGCCCGCGGGGAGCGCGAGCAGAACGCCGGCGCGTTTTACCTGTTCATCGGGCACATTCCACACGCCCATGGCGTTGCAGGCAAAGCCCATCTTGCGGTGGCGCACCATGGCGCCGAACCGGCGCACGGCGCGCGCCTCCACGAGGGCGCGCGTGCGCTCAAGCGCCTCGTCCTCGCCCACCGCGCGCCCGAGCAGCTCCGAAGCCCGCGCGGCCGCGAGCGCGAAGGGGCGCGCATCGCCCGCGAGGTCGCCTTGGAGCGCCCGCACGAGCGCGCGGTCCGCATCGTCCAAATCGAGCGGCACGACGTCCGCGGCCGCGGCGGGCACCGGCGCGCCCGCAGCCGCGGGCGTCGCATCGCCCGCCGAGGAGCCCTCGCGCACGTCGAAGGCCACGCGCACCTTGAACAGGCGCAGCGCCGGCAGCACGAGCATATCGCCCGCGCCCGCCTCGCGCCGGATGCCCGCAAGCTCGCGCTCGAGCGCCTCTTGGCCGCGCGCGATGCAGGTGAACCACAGGTTGTAGCGGTCGTCGCGCTCGTAGTTATGCGTGACGCCCGGATGCGCGCCCACGAGCGCAGCCACGCGGTCGAGGTCATCCTCCGGCACAGCGAGCGCCGCAAGCGTGGACACGTAGCCAAGTTTGTACGAGTCGAAGCTCGCGCCGATACGCCGCACGATGCCCGCCGCGCGCGCGGCCTCCACCACGGCGAACGCGCCCGCCTCGTCGGTGCCGCAGGCCTCCCCGAGCGCGGCGGAGGGGCGCCCCGCAACCGGCAGTGCGGTCTGCACGGCCGCCAGCACCGCGCGCGACATCGGCGCGTCGAGGTCGACGTCCCGCAGGTCAGCGGTCCTATCGGCCATGATGCGCCTCCCGAATCCAGCGTGCCGCGTCCTTCGCGTGGTAGGTCACGATGGCGCACGCGCCCGCGCGCTTCATGGACAGGAGCGTCTCCAGCACGACGCGCCGCTCGTCGATCCACCCGCGCGCGGCCGCGGCCTTCACCATGGCGTACTCGCCCGACACGTTGTAGGCCACCGTGGGAAACGAGAACTCCTCGCGCACCCGGCGCAGCACGTCCAGATAGGCGAGCGCCGGCTTCACCATGACGAGGTCCGCGCCCTCGGCGATGTCAAGCCCCACCTCGCGCAGGGCCTCGTCGCTGTTCGCGGGATCCATCTGGTAGGTGGAGCGGTCGCCGAACGCGGGCGCGGAATCGGCCGCGTCGCAGAAAGGCCCGTAGTAGGCCGAGGCGTACTTCGCCGAATACGCCATGAGGGGCACGTGCGTAAAGCCCGCCGCATCGAGCGCCTCCCGCAACGCCGCCACGCGCCCGTCCATCATGTCGGAGGGCGCCACCATGTCGGCGCCGGCGCGCGCGTGGCTCACGGCCTCGGCGGACAGGAGCGCGAGCGTCTCGTCGTTGACCACGTTGCCGCGCGCATCCACCACGCCGCAGTGCCCGTGGCTCGTGTACTCGCACAGGCACACGTCGGTGATCACGTGAAAGCCCGGCGCGTGCCCCTTGATGGCGCGGACGGCCCGCTGCACGATGCCGTCGTCGGCGTACGCCTCGCTCCCCCGCTCGTCTTTGCGCGACGGCAGCCCGAACAGCATGAGCGAGCGCACGCCGCATGCGGCAAGCTCGTCCACTTCGCCGGCCAGCCGGTCCACCGACACCTGGAACACACCGGGCATCGAGGGCACCTCGTCGCGCACACCCGCGCCCGGCTTCACGAACAGCGGGTAGATGAAGTCGCTCGGCTGAAGCGTCGTCTCGCGGACGAACGCGCGCACTGTCGGGTTCGCGCGCATGCGGCGCGGCCGATAGGCGGGAAAACCCATGAGTCGAACCTCCTTCTCGCACACCGTCTTAGACGATGCCTATCTCCTCGTCGGTTAGGTAGCACGCCGGATCCGGCCCCCACAAATCGCCCGTGGCGGCCTCGCTGCGCACGCGGAAGTTGCCGTTGCAGATGTCGAGCCAGCGGCATTGCCTGCAACGGCCCGTGACGAAGGGGCGCTTGTCCTTCAGGCGGTGCAGAAGCTCGCTTTGCTCGGTGGCGCGGCTCGTGTCGGTCCAGATCTCCGAAAACGGCCGCTTACGCACGTTGCCCACGGAAAAGTGCCGCCAGAACTGGTCGGGGTACACCTCGCCGTCCCAGCTCACGCACCCGATGCCCGCGCCCGTGGAGTTGCCGCGGTTCCATTTGAGCAGCTGCAGCGCCTCCGCGGCGCGCTCGGGGTCCTCGCGCAGAAGCTCCAAATAGACGAAGGGGCCGTCGGCATGGTTGTCCACCGTGAGGATCTCGGGCGCACCGCCGCGGTCGAACCACTCGCGCGTGCGATCCATGATGAGGCGCACCGCGCGGCGCGTCTCGTCATGGGTCAGGTCCTCGTCCATGAGCGACGCGCCGCGGCCCGTGTACACGAGGTGGTAGAAGCACGCGCGCTGCACGCCTTCGGCCTCCATGATGTCGAACACCTCGTCGATCTCGCGCCAGTTGCGCTTGCTGATAGTCATGCGCAGGCCCACCTTGACGCCGGCGGCCTTCGCGTTGCGGATGCCCTCCAAGGCGCGGTCGAAGCTGCCGGGCAGGCCGCGGAACCCATCGTGCGTCTCGCGTCCGCCGTCAAGCGACACGCCCGCATACGACAGCCCCACCGCGGCGAAGCGCGCGGCCAGCTCAGGCGTGATGAGCGTGCCGTTCGTGGACAGCACCACGCGCATGCCCGCGTCCTTCGCGTGCTGCATAAGCTCCACCACGTCCGGGCGCAGGCACGGCTCGCCGCCGGAGAACAGGAGCACCGGCGCGCCGAACGCGGCCAGATCGTCGATCATCGCCTTGGCCTCGGCGGTGCTCATCTCGCCCTCGCGGCCCTTGCGCTCCGACTGCGCGTAGCAGTGCGCACAGCGCAGGTTGCACGTCTGCGTGCAGTTCCACACCACGACGGGCTTCTTGTCGCGCGAGAACTGCAGAAGCCCGCTCGGCAGCCGGGCCGAGTCGCGGTTGTAGCGCAGCGCGTCGGCCGCTTCGACGGCTCCGCAGTACAGCTTGGAGATCCCGATCATCTAATCCTCCGCCTTCCTTCCGCGCGCCACCCGGGCGCGCTCCCTGACCAGGGCGTCCACCAGACCGGCCGCCGTGTACGCGTCCGCCTGGGCGGCAACGGGCAGCCCCAGGCCGCGCGCCGTGTCCGAGGTGATGGGCCCGATGGAGCAAAACGACAGGCCCGCCGGCAGCGCCGCCACCGCCTCCGCGTCGCTCGCGCACCCGAGGCGGGCGCGCACGAGGCGGACGAAATTGCGCGCCGTGGACGACGAGGTGAGCGTGACGACGTCCGCCTCGCCGGCGAGGATGCGGGAAAGCGCGTCCTCCACCGACCGGAGCGCAGGCGGCACCGTGCGGTACACCGGGGCGACGCTCACGCGCGCCCCGCGCGCCCTGAGCATGGCGGGCAGCACGTCGCGGGCCTCAAGGGCGCGCGGGATGAGCACCCAGTCACCGCTCGCAAGCCCCGCCTCCACAAGGCATTCGGCCACGGCCTCGGCGCGGTGCTCGACGGGCACGAAGTCGGCCCGCACGCCGCGGGCGGCGAGCGCCGCCGCCGTGGCCGGGCCGATGGCCGCGATGCGCGCGCAAGCGAGGGCCCGGGCATCAAGGCCGGCCCGCCCAAGCCGCGCGAAGAATCCCTCCACGCCGTTTGCGCTCGTGAACACCGCGAAGCGGTACCCGGTGATCCGCGCTATGGCCGCGTCCGCCTCCTCGTAGGAGGGCGGCGGGACCACGTCGATGGCGGGCACCTCCAAAACCGAGGCGCCGAGGCCGCGCAGCTGGGCGGCCAGGCCGCTTACCTGGGTCCGCGCGCGCGTGACGGCCACGGCGGTGCCGGCGAGCGGACCGGGCGCATACCAGGCCAGCCGGGCGCGCAGGCCCGCCACCTGGCCGACCACGATGACGGCCGGAGCTTGGAAGCCCTCCGCGCGCGCCCGCTCGGCGATGTTGGAAAGCGTGCCCTCAAGCACCTCCTGCCCCGGCATGGTGCCCCAGCGCACGAGCGCCACCGGCGTGTCGGCCGCGCGGCCCGCCTCCATAAGCCGCCGCGCGACGGTGGGCAGATTGCGCACCCCCATGTAGAAGCAGAGCGTGTCGGCACCGCGCGCGACGCCTTCCCAGTCGATGGCCGTCTCGGCCTTCGCGGGATCCTCGTTGCCGGTGACGAACGCCACCGACGAGGCCAGCCCGCGATGCGTGACCGGGATGCCCGCGAACGCCGGCGCGGCCACGCCGCTCGTCACGCCGGGCACGACCGAGCAGGCGATGCCCGCATCGGCCAGCGCGAGCGCCTCTTCGCCGCCGCGGCCGAACACGAACGGGTCGCCGCCTTTGAGGCGCACGAGCACGCCGCCGCCCCGCGCCTCAAGCTCGCGCGCCTTCTCCACGAGCAGGGCGTTGATCTCATCCTGGGCGACATGGGCCGAGAAGCCGCGCTTGCCCACGTAGAGGCGCTCGGCGCTCGGCTTCGCGCCCTCGAGCAGCGCCGGATTGGCCAGGTAGTCGTACACGATCACGTCCGCGCGCGCCACGAGCGCGGCGCCCGCCACGGTGAAAAGCCCCGGATCGCCCGGACCCGCGCCCACGAGGTGCACCTCCACCGGCCGGGTCCCCGTCGAGGCGCTCATACGAGCGGCCTCTCGTCGCCGGAGGCCCGCGCCTCGTCGAGCACCGCGCGGGCGCCCGCAGCCTCAAGCTCCTCCACCGCGCGCTGCGCAAGCGCGCAGGCGGCAGCACGGACGGCGGGCATATCCGCCAGGGAGCGGGGCGGCTCGCACGCCTCGGCACGGCGGCTTTTGAGCGCCAGCGTGCCGTCCAACCGGCCGACGAACGCGTCGAGCGCGAGCATCCCGTCCTCGAAACGCGCGTACGCGCCGATGGGCACCTGGCAGCCGCCGTCGAGCGCGCGCATCACGTGGCGCTCGGCGGCCACGCACGCGTCGGCGGCGGGGCAGCGCACGGAAGCGACCAGCTCGTCCACGCGCGCATCGCCGGCGCGCGCCTCAAGGCCGATGGCCCCCTGCCCTGCGGCCGGCACCACCTCGTCAACGGAGAAGACGGCCGCGATCTCGTGCTCCCATCCCATGCGGCGGATGCCGGCGCTGGCCAGCACGATGGCGTCGAGCGCGCCGGCGCGCACCTTCCCGATGCGCGTGTCCAGGTTGCCGCGCACCTCCACGTAGTCGAGATCGTCGCGCAGCGCGCGCAGCTGCGAGAGACGGCGCAGCGCGCCGGTGCCCACGCGGGCGCCGGCGGAAAGCGTGGCGAGCGTTGCGCCCGCAGGAGCCACGAGCGCATCGCGGGCGTCGGCACGGGGCAGGCAGCCCGCCAACGCAAGGCCCTCCGGCAGCACGGTGGGCACGTCTTTCATCGAGTGAACGCACACGTCCACGCGGCCGTCGAGAAGCGCCCGCTCAAGCTCCTTCGTGAAAAGCCCTCTGTCGCCGATCTTCGAGAGCGCGACGTCGGGCAGCGCATCGCCCTTCGTCTTGATCGCCTTCACGGCCACCTCGAGGCCGGGGTGCGCATCGCGCAGCCTATCGGCCACGTGATGGGCTTGCCAGAGCGCGAGCTTGCTGCCGCGCGTGCCGATGGTCAGGCGATTCATGCGACCTCCTCCTTGCGAGCGGCCGGGCGGGCGGGCGGGGCGGCCTTTTTGCCATGCGGGCAGGCCCCGCCGCCGTGGCGCGCGCAGATGCCGCCGGCCGCAAGGCGGCACGTGCGCCCCTCGTCGCTGCGGCACGAGAAGCCCTGCGGGCACGCGTCCAAGCCGAACAGGTAGCGCGCGGCCTCCGTGTAGCGGTAGCCGTCAGGGTCCAAGGCCTGCTTGCGCAGGCGCGCGGTGGGACCGTGGAGCAGCTTCTTTGCGATGGCCGCCGCCATGGCCTCGAGCGCCGCGCGCTCCTCCTCGCTCACGGCCTCGCCGCGGCAGGCGGCGAGCGCCTTCGCGGCCCGGGCCACCTCCGCGTCGCAGACGGCGCGGGCCTTGCCGTGCATCTGCTTCACGGTGGGCGCCACCTCGCGCTCCTGCAACCAGGCGAGGAAGGCGTCGACCTGCGCGGCCACAAGCGCCTCGGCCTTCACGGACTCGGCGGCGCGCAGACGCGCGTTGCCGTCGGCCATCTCGCTCAACCCGTCAAGGTCGCACCAGGTCACGCCCGCAAGCTCGCCCACCTCCGGCTCCACCGTGCGCGGCAGCGCCACGTCAACCACCAAAAGCGGCTCGTCGCGGCCGGCGCGGGCGCGCGCCATAAGGCCCTTCGTGACGAGCGGCCTTCCGGCGGCGTGCGCGGCGATGACGATGTCGACCCTCCCCGCAAGCGCCTCCAGCTCGTCAAGCCCGGCCGCGCGCCCGCCAAGGCGCGCGGCGAGGGCGGCGGCGCGCTCGAACGTGCGGTTCGCCACCGTCACGTCGCGCACGCCCTGATCGCGCAGATAGCCAAGCGCAAGCTCGCCCATCTCGCCGGCGCCGATCACAAGCACGCGCCGGCCCTCGAGCGAGCCGAACATGCGCTTCGCCAGCTCCACCGCAGCGGTGGACGCCGACACCGACCGCGCGCCGATGGCGGTCCGGGAGCGCACGAGCTTGCCCGTCTCAAGCGCCGAGCGGAACAGGCGGCGCGTGAGCCCGCCTGTGGTCCCCGCCTCCTCGGCAGCGGCGAAGGCGCGACGCACCTGGCCGATGACCTGGGATTCTCCCAACACGAGCGAGTCGAGCGACGACGCCACGCGAAACAGATGCTCCACCGCGCCCGGCCCCTGCTTGGCGTAGAGCGCGCTGCCGAGCGCCGCAGCCGCCGACTCGTCCACACCCGGCAGCGCACGCAGCCGCTCCACGACGGCGCGCATGCCGTCGGGCGCGGTGAGCGTGACGGCGTACACCTCGGTGCGGTTGCAGGTGGACACGATCACGGCCTCAAAAACGGCTTCGTGCGCGCAGAGGGCCGCAAGCTCGCCTGGCAGACGGTCGGCTGGGATGGCCAGCTTGCCGCGCAGATCGGCCGAGGCGGTCCTGTGGCTCGCGCCCACGGCGATGAGCGTCATCGAAAACCACCCGCCTCGCGCGCCGCATCCCCGTCCGCGCCCGCGAAAAGCTCCGCGAGCACGGCCTCCGCGTCAAGCGGTTCGCCGGCGCGGAAGCGTGCGAACAGCGCCGGGTCGCAGGCCGCCTCGAGCAGCGAGACGCGCCGCGCTTCGCCGCCGTCTGCGCGCTCCTTCACGAGCGCGCGCACGTCCGCAAGCAGCTCGACGTAGGCCGCGAGGTCCTGCGGACAGCGCTCCTCCAGATCGCGGCGCAGGCGCTTCGCGAGCGCCGGGGCCGCGCCGCTTGTGGACACCGCCAGCTGTAGCAAGCCGCGACGCACCACCGACGGCACGATGAAGCGGCAGTGCGCGGGATCGTCCACGACGTTCGCCAGAGCGCCCGCCGCCTCGGCCTCCGCGTACACGGCCTCGTTCGCCCGCGCGTCGTCGGTGGCGGCGTACACGAGGAGCATGCCCGCCGCATCGCCCGGACGGTACGCGCGCTCCGCAAGCGTCACAAGCCCGTCATCGGCCCACGCCCGCATCTGCGCGGTCGGGCGCTTTGCCACCACGGTCACCCGCGCACCGGATTCCATAAGGCCCGCCGCCTTGCGGCAGGCCACTTCCCCGCCGCCCACCACAAGCGCGCGCTTCCCCCGCATATCGAGGAACACCGGGTAGTACGGCCGCCGCGCGCCCCCGCCGTCGGAAACCGCCACGTTCGCCTCCTCCCTCAACCGCCGAAGCGCCCGCCCATCCGCTTGCGGCGCACGACGACCCCTGCCGGGCATGCCCTGCCCCGGCCCCTGATCGGCTGTTTCGTCAGTGCTTTGCGCTATGGGCGCGTCCGGCCTCCCGCCGGCGCGCGCTTCGATCCGTCTCGTCTGGAAGCCGGATGCACGTTGCCCCGGCCCTGGCAGCAGCATACGGGACGACGCTGCGTCGCCGTCAACGGTGAAGTTTCAGATTATGGAGGAAATGAGGGGAAATCCCCCGTAGGACGCCCAGGCAACCTTATCCGAGCGGATAGAACACGTAGAGCGTGCCCTCCTCAACGGCCACGGTGGCCTCTTCGCCGGCAAGCTCGTTGGACAGGCCCCGCGACGTGCGGTTCGAAAGCGGCTCGTCGTCAAGCGAGTACGCCAATCCGCGCTCGATGACGCCGCGCGCCTCGTCGTTGGCCGAGAACACCGACACAGAACCCGGCCCGCGCGTCGGCAGCTCAAACGCGTCCGGCCCCGTGAGCAGCCGAACCGCATAGGCGTCGGCGACGGCGGTGACGTAGGCGCCCTGCTCGGAGAACCGCGCGAACAGCTGCAGGTTCGCAAGCGTGTGGTCGAGGCGCCCGCCAAGCGCCCCGTACACCAAAAGCTCGTCATGACCCCAGGACACCGCCTTGCCCATGGCCAGCTCCATGTCGCTTTTGTCCTTTTTGACGGGATAGCGCGACACGCGGCGGCAGTTCGGCACGTAGCCGAGCGAGTCGAAATCCCCCACGGCCATGTCGGGCGCCACGCCCGCAGCCTCAAGGTGCGCGAATCCCGCGTCCACGGCGATGACGAAATCGAACGCGCCCGCCTCATGGCGCGCAAGGAAATCTCCTGCGTTGAAGTCGGCGGCCCCCACCAGTGCGCACGTGCCCATATCCGGCATCTTCCTTTCCATCCGTCGCGCGATATCGTGCTAGAATACCATACGCGAGCGGGCCAGACGGCCGCGCGTCCATCGGCGCGAGGAAAGTCCGGGCTCCGCAGGGCAGGATGCCAGCTAACGGCTGGGCGGGGCGACCCGACGGAAAGTGCCGCAGAAAAGAAGACTCCCCCGGCGCCGCGCGCGACGGGAGAAAAGCTGAAACGGTGCGGTAAGAGCGCACCAGCGCGTCGGCAACGGCGCGGCTTGGCAAACCCCATCCGGAGCAAGCGCAAATAGGAACGCTATGCGGCGGCCCGTCGCGCGTTCGGGTTGCGTGCTGGAGGCGCCTGGCGACAGGCGCTCGAGATAAATGGCCGTCCAACGACAGAACCCGGCTTATCGACCCGCTCGCATCCCCTCGATCCCGGCCCGCGCCTGCGGAAAGGCGCGCCGAACGCGCGCCGCCCGACGCCCGCCAGCACGGCGATCGGGCCGAGCAAGGCGAGGCGCTTCTTGGGCGGGGCCGCAGGCACCTTCCAGGTTAGAGGGCGGCCACCAACGCGTTGCCGTGGGCGCAGTAGTCGTCCTGGGCAAGAATGTCTCCATCGTGGTAGTAGGCGGCGCGGGCACGGCAGCCGCCGCAGCCGTCGCGATAGTCGCACGTGCCGCACGAGCCGGAGTAGGCCTGCGTGCGCAGCCTCTCGAACACAGGGCTCGTCCTCCAGATCTCGTCGAAGGGCCGCTCGCGCACGTCGCCGGCCTCCTCGGTCATGTACGCGCACGGGCGCACGATGCCCTCGCTGCCGACGACGCAGTACGTGAGGCCCGCCAGGCACCCGCGCGAGAAGCGCGTCTCCACGCCGAGCTGCTTCGCCACGCGCGTGAACTGCGGCGCGCATGTGGGCTTCACGTCAATGGGCACCTGGGCGGCCTTGCGCATGAGATCGGCGAGCAGCTTCTCGTTCTCCAGCACCTCAAGCGACGTCTCCTGGATGAACCTGCCGCGGCCCACCGGGATGAGGAAGAACACGTAGTGCGCGATGGCGCCAATCTCCACGGCGAAGTCGGTGATGTCGCAGACCTCGTCGCGGTTCCAATCCACCACGGTGGTGTGCAGCTGAAACGGCAGGCCCGCCCGCCTGCACGCCTCGATGCCGGCCATGGTGAGGTCGTAGGCGTTCGGCAGGCCGCGAAACTCATCGTGCTTCCCGGGCACAAGGCTGTCCACCGAGATGCCCATGGCGCAAGCGCCGGCCTCCTTCAGGCGCGCCGCCGCCTCGGGCGTGATGAGCGTGCCGTTCGTGCCGAACACGGGGCGCAGCCCGCGCGAGGCCGCATGGGCCACCAGCTCGTAGATGTCGGGGCGCACGAGCGGCTCCCCGCCGGAGAAGATCATCACCTTGAAGCCCGCGCGGGCAATCTCGTCGATCATCTTCTCGCCCTCCTCGGTGGAAAGCTCCAAGGCGCTGGCCTTTTCGGCGTCTTGATAGCAGTGCGCGCACTTGAGGTTGCACTGGTTCGTCGTCATCCACGACACGAGCATGAAAGCGTCCTTTCTCGAGCGCGACGGGACCTGGCGGCGCCGTCGCCTTCGCAGGGGCAAGCCGCGCTGCGGCGAAACATCCGAAAAGCGCTAACCCACCTCGTCGTCACAGGCGTCGAAGGCCGCGGCCACCGCCTCCAGATGGTCGAACACCGCTTGACGCAGCTCGTCGAACGATCCGCCGCCGTGCGCGTGCGGCGCGATGTTCTCCATGAGGATGAAGTTCTCCTCGACGCATGCCGCGTCCTGCGACAGATCGAGGTCGAGGTAGCGCCGGGCCAAATCCCGGTTGCGCGGCCCGTCGAGGGGCTCTCCCGCGGCCATGAGGCGAATGGCGTCGGCGATAAGCTCGTGCCATTTCGACACGGACCGGCTGCGGGCCGCGCGCTCCTCGGCGGCAGCCTCGGAGGGGGCGTCGTCGCGAATGCAGGTGAGCCGCCAGAAGAACTGGCTCTCGTCTTGGCAGCGCTCGATGGTCCGCGCCATGCGCTCCCAATCCACATCCCCGTTCTCAAGCGCCTCGTCGCGCAGGGCGCGCAGCGTGGTCATGCGCCGAAACAGCGTTTGGAACTGCTCCTCCACGGCGTCCATCTGCCGATCGGCCAGCGCCTGCACGGCGCCGGGCTCGCGGCAACGGGAGGCGAGGGATCCTATCTGGGACAGGGAAAGCCCCAGGTACTTCAACGTCAGGATGCGGCACAGGTCCTTCACGTTGTCGTCGGTGTAGAGGCGCTGGTTTTGCGGCCCCTTCGCCGACGGAGACAGCAGCCCCTGCTGGTCGTAGTACTGGATCGTGCGGACCGTGACGCCGACGCGCCGAGCCAGCTCGCCCACGCTCAGATAGTCCCGATCGGTCATGGATGCTCCTCCGCGACGACCGCGCGGACGCCGCGCGTCGCCTTTCCTCTCGTCTGAGACGCGCTCGTGCGCGCCCGAACCGCAACCGAGGATACGCGATGACGCAACGTCGCCGTCAACGCCCTCCAAAAGATGCCGACAATTCGCCGGGGAAACCCCGGGCGAGGCGATGCGGAAAACCCCTGGCGCAAGCCATGACGAAAACAGCGAAGGCCGCCCCCGCACCCGACCTTGGCGCGCTTCGCAGCCACGCGCGCTCC